>NZ_JBDPMC010000050.1:0-49711 GCF_039871625.1 Micromonospora sp. B11E3
GACCCGACAAGCCGGCCGCATACCGACGCCGAACGGCGACACACGAAACGCCCTCCGACGCCGCCCATTCCCTCATGCCAACGGACAACCACAGCATGCCCAAGAAGCTAAAGCTGCCTCGCTTGCCGCCTGGTGGCATCCCCTCGGCAGCCAGCACCGATCCGGCGCGCCCCGGCCGTTGCGCCGGCTCGCGGGCTTGGTGGTGTGCTCCTAAGCTGAGCCGATGCGCGGCGACGGCGTGGTCGAGCAGGGCGGGAAGGGCCGGGCCGCCGGCCGGAGCGGACGGACGGCGTCCGACCGGAGGCTGGGCGGACGCCGGCTCGACGCCCGGGCGCGGTCGTCGCGGGCACGGGTCACGCCGAGCCCAGCGGGTACGTCCAGGCGCAGGCGCCCGGGCAGTCCAACCGGCGGGCGGGGCGAGGAACGCGAGCAGTTGCTCCTCCGGGTGGTGAGGGAACCCGACGCCCCGAACAGCCCGCCCCTGGACTTTCCGGGCGTCGGACGGTACGGCGACGGAGACAGCAGCCGAGGCAGCGGACGAGACAGCGGCCAAGGCAGCGACAGAGACAGCGACCGAGACAGCAGCCGAGGCGGCGGCCGGTGACGCGCGCCGGGTCCGGAACGCGGGCGACCCACGAGGCCCTGCCGGCGACGATGCGGGAGGCGGTGGACGAGTTCGCCGACCACCTGGCCCGGGTGCGCAACCGCTCGGCCCACACCGTCCGGGCGTACGTCTCGGACGTGGTCTCCCTGCTCGACCACGCCGCGCGGATGGGCTGCGCCGGGGTGGCCGACCTCGACCTCGGCGTGCTGCGCAGCTGGCTGGCGAAGCAGCGGACCACCGGGGCCGCCCGCGCCACGCTGGCCCGCCGGGCCGCCTCGGCGCGCACCTTCAGCGCCTGGGCGCACCGGTCCGGTCTGGTCGGCACGGATGTGGCCGCCTCGTTGGCCAGTCCCCGGGCTCACCGCGGCCTGCCGACCGTGCTGCGCGCGGACCAGGCCGCGGCGCTCGTCGAGGCGCCGTATCGTCGCCTCGGCCGGCGGGAGGCGACCCCGGAGCCGCTGCGGCCCCTCGGGCCGGCGCAGTCCGGCTCCAGGGTGGCGGGTGGTCCGGAGGGCCAGCCATCGGGGGCGGCCACCGACCCGACGTGGGGCCCGGCCGCGAAGGACCCGACCGTCACGGACGGCGCCACCGAGGACAGGGCCACAGAGGACAGGGTCGCGGTTGACGAGGCCGCCGGCGAGGAGCCCACGGCGGGCACGACCACCACGGGCGGTGCGGCAGCGGGCACGGCCGCCGACGACGATGTCGCGCGGGCCATGCTGCTGCGGGACCGGGCCCTGCTCGAACTGCTCTACGCGACCGGGGTCCGGGTCAGTGAGGCGTGCGGGCTCGACACGGCGGACGTGGACCATGCCCGACGGGTGGTGCGGGTCCTCGGCAAGGGCGCCCGGGAGCGTTCCGTGCCGTACGGGCTCCCGGCGCAGCGGGCCCTGGACGAGTGGCTGCGGCTGGGGCGACCCGCCCTGGCCGGTCCCGCCTCCGGGGACGCCCTCCTGCTCGGGACGCGTGGTGGTCGGCTGCACCCGACCACCGCCCGGCGGGTCGTCGCCGGGTACGCCGAGGCCGCCGGGCTGCCTCCGACCAGCCCGCACGGCCTACGGCACTCGGCGGCCACGCACCTGCTGGAAGGCGGCGCGGACCTGCGGGCGGTGCAGGAGCTGCTGGGCCACTCCTCGCTGGCCAGCACCCAGATCTACACCCACGTCTCGGTGGAGCGGCTCCGGGCGGCCTACTGGCAGGCCCACCCCCGCGCCTGAGGGGTCCGCGACGGCAGCGGCGAGGCTACGATCATGGAATGAGCGTGCCGCAGCCGCCCGAGCCGATCCCGGGCGCCCGACTGCTCTTCTCGCTCGACCCGGGGGTCAGCCACCTCAACCACGGCTCGTTCGGCGCGGTGCCCGTGAACGTGCAGCGCGTCCAGCAGCGGCTGCGCGACGAGATGGAGGCGAACCCGCTGCGCTTCTTCACGCTGGGCCTGGTCGACCGGATCACCCACACCCGCCGGCACCTGGCGGCCTTCCTCGGCGCCGACCCGGACGGCACGGCGCTGGTCGGCAACGCCACCACCGGTGCCGCCGTGGTGCTCCAGTCGCTGGGCCTGCGCCCCGGCGACGAGGTGGTCACCACCGACCACGGCTACGGCGCGGTCGGCTACTCCGTCGACCGGGAGTGCCGACGCAGCGGGGCGACGCATCGCGTCCTGCACGTGCCGCTGACCGCGACGGACGAGCAGATCGTCGAGATCGTCCGCGCCGGGCTGCGCCCCGGACGCACCAAGCTCCTCGTCGTCGACCAACTCACCTCGGCCACCGCCCGTCTCTTCCCGGCCGCGGCGCTCGTGGGGGTCGCGCACGCGCACGACGTGCCGGTGCTGGTCGACGCCGCGCACGCGCCCGGCATGCTGCCGGTGCCGGTCGGGAGCATCGGCGCCGACTTCTGGGTGGGCAACCTGCACAAATGGGGGTACGCCCCGCGCGGGACAGCCGTGCTGGTGGTGGCGCCGGCGTGGCGGGAGCGGATCGAGCCGCTGGTCGTCTCCTGGGAGCAGCCGGCCGGTTTTCCGGGCAACGTGGAATGGCAGGCGACGCTGGACTACACGTCGTGGCTCGCCGCGCCCGCGGGCATCTGGACCCTGCGCAGCCTCGGCGTCGACCGGGTACGCGCGCACAACGCCGCGCTGGCGGCGTACGGGCAGCGGGTGGTGGGGGACGGCCTGGGGGTGGCGCCGACCGACCTGCCGGAGCCCGGCGGGGCGGCGGTGGCGATGCGGATCGTCCCGTTGCCGGCGGGGCTCGCCACCACGGTCGAGGAGGCCCGGGCGCTGCGCGGCCGGATCGCCGAACGGCTGGCCGCCGAGGTGGCGGTGATGTCCTGGAACGGTCGCGGCTGGTTGCGGCTCTGCGGCCAGGTCTACAACTCGCCGGACGAGTACGAGCGGCTCGCGGTACGGCTGCCGGCGCTGCTCGCGCAGCGCTGACCTTCCCGGGATGCCGGCGGCCAAGGCGAGGCGCTGACCACCCACCGGATGCCAGGACACCACGCTGGCCTTCGGTGGAAGCGGCGGTCAGGGTGCAGCGCTGTTCTTCTGCCGGAAGGCGGCGGCCAGGGCACGGGCCCGGCAGGAGCCGCCCGGCCCATGAGGACGGTCAGACTGGCAGGAGTCGCACGGGCCCGAGGCCGAGCAGCGCCAACGGGTCCAGGTACTGCTCGCCCCGGCGCAGCCCCCAGTGCAGGCAGGCCGCCTCCGGGCAGCCGGCGTGGCCGGGCAGCAGCCGGCCCAGAGGGGTGCCGGCGGCCACCTGGTCCCCGGACCGGACATCGGCCCGCACGGGCTCGTAGGTGGTCCGCAGGCCGGCGCTGTGCCCGACGGTGACCACGGGGCGCCCGGCGACCTGGCCGGCGAAGAGCACCACGCCCGCCCCGGCGGCCCGGACCCGCGCGTCGGGCTCGGCGACGAGGTCGACGCCCCGGTGCCCGGGCAGCCACGGCTGCGGGGGCGGCTCGAAGCGCCGGGCCGGTCGGGGTGTGCCGTCCAACGGCCAACGGAAACGCAGGCCCGGCGGGACCGGAGCCACAGGTTCCCCGGGTGCCGCGGACGGGGAGCCGGACGGCGCGGCCGTTGCCGCGGACCGCAGCGGCACCCCGCCCGGAACCGACCGCGACGGCACCGCCGGCGACGGGGACCCCGACCGCAGCGGCACCCCGCCCGAAACCGACCGCAGCGGCAGCGCCTGCGACAGGGGCTCGGGCGGGACCGGGGTGCCGGGACCGAGCGCCGCGAGGGCGAGCATCCCCAGGGCGGCCCGCCTGAGCGGGGCGACCCGACGGGTCACCGTGTGCCCGAGCCGCCTCGGGCCGACCGTGGGCCGCCAGCGGCCGTCCGCTCCGCTCGTCGTCGTCATGCCCCGCAGCCTGCCGGGCAGCCGGGCCGTTCACCAGTGACGGCCGGTCGGCTGTGGACGGTCGGCTGCGCTGTGGACAGTCCCCGCGCCGCCCGATGATCTGCTATGGGGCGAAGGGTTCGCGCTGGTCACCTCGTCCCCGCCCCGCGGCAGGGACGGGTGCCTCGCCCACAGGGCACGCGAGCGTCGAGGACGATCGCTGGCGGAACGCGTGGAATCTCCGGCGACCGGCAAGCCGGGCCGGCGCGCGTGGAGCGGAAAGGCAGGCCGGGCCGGCGCGCGTGGAGCGGAAAGGCAGGCCGGGCCGGCGCGCGTGGAGCGGAGAGGCGGGCCGTCAGCCGCCGAAGCCGGAGTCGGCGGGCAGGGAGATGTCGGGCTTCTCCAGCTCCTCGACGTTGACGTCCTTGAACGTCATCACCCGGACGTTCTTGACGAACCGGGCGGGACGGTACATGTCCCACACCCAGGCGTCGTGCATCTCGACCTCGAAGTAGACCTCGCCGTCGGAGTTGCGCACGTGCAGGTCGACCTGGTTGGCCAGGTAGAAGCGGCGCTCCGTCTCCACCACGTAGGAGAACTGGCGGACGATGTCGCGGTACTCCCGGTAGAGCTGGAGTTCCATCTCGGTCTCGTACTTCTCGAGATCTTCCGCGCTCATCGCACTCCGCCTTCCATGACCACATCTTCCCCCACCGGCGCGGGAGGTCGGGGCTGCTCGCCCAACGCCACGCCGACGGTACTCCCTGAGGCGCCGAAGCGCCCCATCGGCTCGTCCGGGCCCGCGCCGGCCCGTCGTCGGGACCGGGGCGGGACCCCGTCCCGGCCGGAGACGGCGGCCACGTTCACGTACGAGAAGCGGTGCTCTCGGCACGGGCCGCGCTCCCGCAGCGCGGCGGTGTGCTCCGCGGTGATGTAGCCCTTGTGCTCGGCGAAGCCGTAGCCGGGGAACTCCGCGTCCAACTCCACCATGATCCGGTCCCGGGTGACCTTGGCCAGTACGCTGGCCGCCGCCACGCAGGCGGCCACCCGGTCGCCCTTCCAGACGGCCAGGCCCGGCACGTCCAGTCCGTCGACGCCGAAGCCGTCGCTCAGCACGTAGTCCGGTCGGGTGGTCAGCGACGCCAGCGCGCGGCGCATCGCGGCGAGGTTGCACACGTGCAGGCCGCGGGCGTCGACCTCCTCGGCCGGGATCACCACCACCGCGTACGCCAGGGCGCGGGCCACCACCTCGTCGTACACCCGTGCGCGGCTGGCCGGGGTGAGCAGCTTGGAGTCGGCCAGCCCGTCGATCTCGCCGCGCCGCCCCTCGGGCAGCACGGCGGCAGCCGCCACCAGTGGCCCGGCGCAGGCACCCCGGCCGGCCTCGTCGGCGCCGGCCACGTTCCGGAAGCCGCGCCGTTGCAGGGCGCGCTCCAGCGCGTACAGTCCGGCCTCCCGGCGTACCACGGTGCGCGGCGGGGTCAGCACGGCGTACCCGCGTCGGAGGGCCCGGCGGCCACGGAGCCGGCGGTGGCGGACCCGGCCGCCACGGAGCCGCCGGCGGCGGGCCCGGCCGCGACCGAGCCGGCGTCGGACCCGGCAGCCACGGAACCGGCCGCGACGGAACCCCCGACAGGCCCGGCCGCGGCGGGCCCGCCGGGCGGACCGGGCAGCACGCGGCGCAGCAGCGCCGGCAGGTCGGTGGGGTAGTACCGCTCGTCGGTGGCGGCCAACTCCTCGACGGGCCACCACCGGTGCCCGGAGACACTGGCCCGCTCCACGTCGTCGAAGCCCGCCGTGTCGACCTCCCAGGCCGGCACCCGGACCAGGAAGAACTCCTGCTCCTGCTGGTACTGGACGCCGTCGAAGGGAAACCGGACCGTCTCCCGCCACACCGGCTCGCCCAACTGCTCCGGAGCCAACCGCAGGCCGGTCTCCTCGGCCAGCTCCCGGGCCGCGCCGGCCGCCGGCGCCTCGCCCGGCTCCAGCCCGCCGCCGGGGGTGAACCAGTACCGGTGGTCGGGCCGCGCCGGGTCGAACCCGGCGAAGAGCAGCACCCGACCGGCGGCGTCGACGAGCAGCACGCGGGCCGCGCGTCGAGGGGTGTAGACGGTCACCGTCCCAGCCTGCCAGACCCGACGCCGAACGCCCACGCCCACCCGGTGGTTCGGCCGCCACCGTCCCCGTCCCGGGCCGCGTCGCCCGCCCGGCCGGCGCCGGACCGGGTCAGGGGTTGGGTATGCCGTCGAACTGCTCCGGGACGCTCAGCCAGGTGGCGTGGTTGACCGGCCAGAAGATGGTGAACGCCCGGCCCACCACCTGATCCTCGGGGATGGTGGCGCTCTGGATGTTGTGTTGGGAACTCTGCCAGTGTTCGAGGGAGTCGCCGGAGGCCGAACGGTGATCGCCCATCACCCACAGCCGCCCCTCGGGCACGGTGATGTCGAACTCCTGGTCGGCGGGCTTGTCCCGCTGGCCGTTCGCCGAGTAGATGTACGGCTCGTCGAGCGGCTTGCCGTTGATCACCAGCCGCTCCTGCGGGTCGCAGCAGACCACGTGGTCGCCGCCGACCCCGATCACCCGCTTGATGAAGTCCTCGCCCTCGGGGTTGCCGCTCCACTCGGTGGGCGCCTTGAACACCACCACCTCGCCGCGGTGCGGCGAACGGAAGTCGTAGACCAGCTTGTTGACCAGCACCCGATCGTTGATCTGGAGGGTGTTCTCCATGGAGGGCGAGGGAATGTAGAAGGTCTGCAGCACGAAGGCCCGGACCAGCACCGCGACCAGGATCGCCACGCCCAGGAGGATGGGCAGCTCCTTCCAGAAGGAGCTGCGCTGTTTGTCGGTCTGCTCGTCGATCACGGTTGGAGCCTACGTCGCCGGGCGCGAACGGACCGTCCGGAACGCGCGAGAACGGATGCCGCGGCCGAGACCGGGACGAGCAGCAGCACACCACCCGCCCCGGTGGGTCGGACCGGCGGCGGGGGTTCGCCAGCCGCCGCGCCGGGCCCGCCGACCCCGGCGAAGGTGTCCGGGACCGGCAGCGACGCCCAGTGCGAGGACGGCCACACCACCGCGAACGCCCTGCCCACGACGTTGTCGATCGGCACCGGGCCCTGGCAGCGGGCGTCCTGGGAGACCAGCCGGTGGTCGCCCATCACGAAGATCTGCCCGGGCGGGACGACCACCTCGTCGAAGCGGCGGGACCGGCACTCGCGCGGGTCGGGCGGCAGGTCCCGGGGCGAGTCGCGGATCACGTACGGCTCGTCCAGCGGCACGTCGTTGACGGTCACCCGCCCCTTTTCGTCGCAGCACCGCACCCGGTCGCCGGGGACGCCGATCACCCGCTTGATGAAGTCCTTCTCGCCGGGGCGGCTCAGCCCGACGAGGTCGCCGAACGTGCGGCCCAGCCTGCCGGCGAACCCCGGCTCGGGCTCCGGGCTCGTCTGGGCGGCCCACCGGTCGGTGCCCCGGAAGACGACCACCTCGCCGCGCCGCGGGTCCCGTACGTCGTAGACGACCTTGTTGACCAGCACCCGGTCGCCGATGAGCAGGGTGTCCTCCATCGACCCCGAGGGGATGAAGAACGCCTGGAGCAGGAAGGTGCGGATGAGCACCGCCAGGCAGAAGGCGACGACCAGCAGCAGCGGCAACTCCTGCCAGAGCGGCATCTGCCGGCGGACGCGTCGGGCGCGGCGGTGCCACGGGTCGACGGCGCCGTCCTCGTCAAGCGTCCCCACCACGCCACTCCCCGGTCCGCGGAAACGACACTACCGCCCGGGAGCCTCGTCGAGGCCCCACGGGCGGTAGTGGGACGATCCGTCGCCGCGGCTGCCGCCGCGACGCATCGATGCCCGCCTGCGCCCGTACGCTCAGCCTAACCGGTGCTGACCCGTACGACATCAGGCGGCGTTGCGGCCGGTGGTCAGCTCGGCTGCTTCTCGCGCCGCTCCTTGATCTTGGCCTTCTTGCCCCGCAGCTCGCGCAGGTAGTAGAGCTTCGCGCGGCGGACGGCGCCACGGGTGACGATCTCGATGCGGTCGATCGCCGGGCTGTTCACCGGGTAGGTCCGCTCGACACCCACGCCGAAGCTGACCTTGCGGACGGAGAAGGTCTCGCGCAGACCGTCACCCTGGCGGCGGATGACGACGCCCTGGAAGATCTGGACACGGGACCGGTTGCCCTCGACGACCCGCGCGTGCACCTTGACGGTGTCACCGGCGCGGAAGTCGGGGATGTCAACGCGCTTCGACTGGGCGTCAAGGGCGTCCAGGATGTTCATCGCTGCGTCCTCGTGAGGCTCACGGCGCACCGTCAGTCGATGCGCGGGTGGGTGATTCTGACCCCCGGATGGTGGCCGGCGACGCCGACCCCGGTCGCGGGTCCTCGCAGCCGCCCACGGCGTGGACGGATGCGGCAACCCCTCTACTTTGCCACATGCCCCGTCGGCGGCTGAAACCCGCCCCGGTCCAACGCCGCCCGGTCCCGCTTGTCCAGGCTCTCGGGCGGCAGCGCGGCGAGCATGTCGGGCCGGCGGACCGCCGTACGCAGCAGCGCCTCGTCCCGCCGCCAGCGGGCGATCCGCCCGTGGTCGCCGGAGCGGAGCACCTCCGGCACGTCGTGCCCGCGCCAGCTCGCCGGCTTGGTGTACATCGGCGCCTCCAGCAGCCCGTGGGCGTGCGACTCCTCGTCCAGCGAGCCGGCGTTGCCGAGCACCCCGGGCAGCAGTCGCGTGACCGCCTCCAGGATCACCAGCACGGCCACCTCGCCGCCGAAGAGCACGTAGTCGCCGAGGGAGACCTCGGTCACCCGCATCCGGGTGGCCGCGTGGTCGAGCACCCGCTGGTCGATTCCCTCGTACCGGCCGCAGGCGAAGAGCAGGTGCGACTCGGCGGCCAGCTCGTGCGCCATCGCCTGGGTGAACGGGACACCGGCCGGTGAGGGCACCAGCAGCCGCGGTGGGGCTGCGTCGTCGGGGGCCGAACCGTCGGGCACCGGGCTGCTGGCGGCCGGCGCGGGGCTGCTGGCGACCGGTGCCGGGCTGCCGGCGGCCGGCGCCGGGCTGCTGGCGGCCGGCACCGCCGGGGCGAGGGCGTCGAGCGCCTCGCCCCACGGCTCCGGTCGCATCACCATCCCGGGCCCGCCGCCGTACGGAGTGTCGTCGACCGTACGGTGCAGGTCGTGGGTCCAGGCCCGCAGGTCGTGTACGGCCAGCCGCAGCGTCCCGTTGGCGCGGGCCTTGCCGATCAGCGACAGGTCCAGCGGGGCGAAGTACTCGGGAAAGATCGACACGATGTCGACGCGCATGCGGAGGTGCTCCAGCGGGCTAGAGGTCGAGCAGGCCGCCGGGCGGGTCGACGACGACGCGACCGCCGGCCAGGTCGACCTCGGGGACGATCGCCTTGACGAACGGGATCAGCGCGGTACGCCCCTCGGGGCGCCGCAGCACCAGCAGGTCGGACGCGGGCGCGTGGTCGATCCGGGCGACCTCGCCGAGCCGCTCGCCGTCGCGGGTGACCACGGTGAGGCCGACCAACTGGTGGTCGTGGAACTCCTCCGGGTCCTCCGGCGGGGCGACGTCCGCGCTGTCCACCCCGAGGAGGGTGCCGCGCAGCGCCTCGGCGACGTTCCGGTCGAGCACGCCCTCGAAGGCGACCAGCATCCGCCCCTGGTGCCACCGGGCCGACTCCACGGTCAGTTCCTCGGGCACCCGGTAGATCCCTGGCTGCGCGGACGCGCCGGCCGCCGGCTCGGCGCCACGCGATGAGGTAATCGGGGGCGTCGCCCCCGGCTCGGTGCGCAGCACCGAACCGGGGGCGAACCGCGCCTCGGGCTCGTCGGTCCGCACCTCCACGGTGACCTCACCGCGGATCCCGTGCGGCTTACCGATCCTGCCGACGATGAGCAGCATCAGTACGAATCGACGATGTCGACGCGTACGCCGCGCCCACCGATGGAACCGATCACCTGGCGCAGCGCCTTGGCGGTCCGGCCGGACCGCCCGATCACCGTGCCGAGGTCCTCCGGGTGCACGCGGACCTCGAGCCGCTTGCCCCGACGGGAGTCGACCATCCGCACACGGACGTCGTCCGGGTGATCGACGATGCCCTTGACCAGGTGCTCGAGCGCCGGACGCAGTTCCATGTCAGGCCTGCTCGCCGGCGTCCGCACCGGTCTGCTCCTCGGCCTTCGGCGCCTCGGCCTCGGCCGGGGCGGCCTTGGCGGCCTTCTTGGTCGGCGCCGGGGTCTCGGCCAGGCCGGCAGCGGCCTTCGCCTCGGCCTCGTACGCCGCCTTGCGGTCGGCCCGCTCCGGGGCGACCTTCAGCGGGGCGGGGGCGGGCAGGCCCTTGAACTTCTGCCAGTCGCCGGTCAGCTCCAGCAGGCGCTGCACCGCCTCGCTCGGCTGGGCGCCGACGGACAGCCAGTACTGGACCCGGTCCGACTTGACCTCGATCACCGAAGGGTCTTCCTTCGGCTGGTAGATCCCGACGAACTCGATCGCCCGACCGTCGCGCTTGGTGCGCGAGTCGGCGACGACGATGCGGTACTGCGGGTTGCGGATCTTGCCCATCCGCAGAAGCCGGATCTTTACGGCCACGGTTGTTTCGCTCCTGTTGCGATCCCACCGGCCCGGTACGGGCGGTGCACGGGTGAGCGCCGACCGGCACAGTGGGGTTGGGCCGGAGACTGCTCGGTGGACTGGCGACGTGCCCGGGTTAGAGGGCGCCGGACACGCGCCGGATACCAGCCGACCATTCTGCCAGATCCGGCGCCGACCTCTCACACCGGACCCGCACGCTTCCCCCCACCCGATGCCCGGGTGTCGAACCCCACCCCCGCGCACGGCCCCCCTCAACCGCGATCTTGCACTTTGGGCCCTCGATATGCGTGGCTTGCCGGATTCACCGGGGCAGAAAGTGCAAGATCGCCGGGGCGGGGGCGGGTGGGTCAGCGGGTTGGGGGGCGGTTCCAGCCGGGGGGCAGTGTGGCCGGGGGGACCCAGTCCGGCGGCGGGGCGAAGTCGCACCAGGTGCCGTCGAACGGGAACTCCCCGGCCTCGGCGCGGGCGATCACCCGCTCCCCCTCCGCCCGGACCGCCCGCTCGTCGGTCACCCAGTAGTGGCGGGGGAAGGCCAGCCGCTCGGCGAACTCCTCCTCGTCCTTCCACCGCCAACTGCGGTCGGGGCGGACGACCACGTCCAAGTCCTGGTCGATCACGTCCACCCCGGCCACGTCGCCGTCGTCCCAGCGGACGCCGGGCTCCTCCAGGTTGACGTACCAGTGGCTGAACCGGCCCTGCTCGTCGGAGAACCACCACACGGAGTGGGCCGCGCCGACGGGCAGGAACTTCAGCAGGGCCGGGCCGTCCCATCGCCCGAGCTTGAGCCGGTACGACGCGGTGATCCACTCGGCGAAGGGCATCGCCCGCATGCCGAGCCCGGCCTCGGTGACCTCGTGGGCCACCGGCGAGTCGCGGGCGATGAAGATCAGCAGACCGCGCTCGTCGTCGCTGACCACCCGGCCGGGCCGGACCCAGCCGATCCGGCCGTGCCGGACGTTCCGGTGCATGATCAGCCGGCCCGGTGCGAAGCGCGGGGCCCCGCTGTCAGGAGGGGCCCCTTCCGCTACCGAAGGCGTCGACACGGGACCCCTCCTTGTGAGCTCAGTAGGCGCGGGCCAGGATGGCGACGAGGTCCGGCTCGTCCTCGGAGTCCGGCACCGAGCCGTCCGCGCGCAGCAGGCAGCGGACCGTCACGCCCTGGCCGTTCGCCTCGGCCTCGCCGGCCACGCCGACCGCCGACCAGGACACCCGGGCCCAGCCGGTGGCCGCCGCCTCGATCGCCTCGGCGAGCGTGGCCACCTCGGTGGTGCGGGACTGGCGGAAGGCCAGCGCCTGGTCGTGCAGCGCCTGCTGGTCGGCCTCCAGCGCGGCCAGCACCGCGCCGACCACGTCGGCGACGGGGACCGGGGACTTCGAGCCGTCCGTACGCCGGACCACCACCGCGTTGCCGGCGGCCAGGTCGCGGGGGCCGACCTCGACGCGTACCGGGTAGCCGCGCAGCTCGGCGTCGACGGCCCGGCGGCCGAACGGGGTGTCGGTGCGGTCGTCGAGCGCGACCCGGACCCCGGCGTCGCGCAGCGCGTCGCGCAGCTTGTTCGCCGCCTCGGCAGGGCCGCCAGGGCCCTCGCCGTCCTTGACCACCATCACGTACGCCTGGACCGGCGCCAGCTTCGGCGGGACCCGCAGGCCGTTGTCGTCGCCGTGGCACATGATCAGGCCGCCGAGCATCCGGGTCGAGGTGCCCCACGAGGTGGTCCAGGCGTGCTCCCGGCCGCCCTCGGCCGAGGAGTAGCTGATGTCGAACGCCTTGGCGAAGTTCTGCCCCAGCTCGTGGCTGGTGCCGAGCTGGAGGGCCTTGCCGTCGCCCATCATGCCCTCGCAGGTGTACGTGGCCGTCGCCCCGGCGAACCGCTCCCGGGCGGTCTTCAGGCCCACCACCACCGGGATGCCGAGCACGTTGACCATCAGGTCCTCGTACGCCTCGTGCAGGATCTTGCGGGCGTACGCCCGCGCGTCCGCACGCGTGGCGTGCGCGGTGTGTCCCTCCTGCCAGAGGAACTCGCTGGTGCGCAGGAAGACGCGGGGGCGCAGCTCCCAGCGGACCACGTTCGCCCACTGGTTGAGCAGCAGCGGCAGGTCCCGGTACGAGTCGATCCACTTGGCCATGAACTCGCCGATCACCGTCTCGCTGGTGGGGCGCACCACCACCGGCTCGGCGAGCTGCTTGCCGCCGCCGTGGGTGACCACCGCCAGCTCCGGCGAGAAGCCCTCGACGTGCTCGGCCTCGCGCTTGAGGTAGCTCTCCGGGATGAACAGCGGGAAGTACGCGTTCTCCGCGCCGGCCGCCTTGATCCGGGTGTCCATCTCGGCCTGCATCCGCTCCCAGATGGCGTAGCCGGCCGGTCGGATGACCATGGTCCCCCGGACCGGGCCGTTGTCGGCCAGCTTCGCCTTGGCGATCAGATCCTGGTACCAGCGGGGAAAGTCCTCCGCACGGGGAGTGAGCACGCGTGCCATGACCGCACATCCTATGCCGCGCCTGGCGGTCCGCCGTCATCGGGCGCGACCGGCTCGGATCGCGTCGCGGCACCGGCCTGTCCCGATCGCGCCGGCCGTAGACTTCGACCACCATGGGTGAGGTCAGGGACGCCGCCCGGCAGCGGCTGCGGGACGGCATCGTCGACGCGGCCCGGGCGCTGACTGTCGCGGGCGGCTGGGACGGCGTCCGGATGGGTCAGGTGGCGGCGGCGGCCGGGGTGAGCCGGCAGACCGTCTACAACGAGTTCGCCAGCAAGGCGGGGCTGGCCGAGGCGCTGGCCCGGCGCGAGATCGACCGGTTCGTCTCCGAGGTCCGGGTACGCCTCGACGAGCACGGCGCCGACGTCCGGGCCGGCGCGTACGCGGCGATCGCGCACACCCTCGCCGCGGCGGGGGACAACCCGCTGATCAAGGCGATCCTGAGCGGCTCCGGGGGCGGCTCCGACGAGTTGCTGCCGTACCTGACGACGCGGGCGGAGCTGGTGCTCGCCGAGGCGACGGGGGCGCTGCGGGAGTGGGCCGCCCGCCACCTGCCCGCCGCCGGGGCCGCCGATCCGGCCGCCCTGGCCTTCGCCGCCGACACGATCGTGCGCCTGGTGGTCAGCCACATCGTGCTTCCCCAGGCCCCGGCCGAGCAGACCGCCCGGGCCCTGGCCGACCTGGCCCTCCGCCTCTTCCCCGCTCCCCGACCCGAAGGTTGATCAAGAGGTTCGCGTCGCGCGCCCGCCGTCGGCCGACGCAATCCTCTTGATCAACGAGCGCGGGCGGCGCGGGCGGCGGAGGCGGCCGGGGCCGGGGCCGGGGCCGGTCAGCGGAGGACGCGGCCGCGCAGGACGACGCGGGCCGGGGTGCGGACGATCCGCAGGTCGCGGCGGGGATCCTCGGGATAGACGACCAGGTCCGCGAGGCCGCCCTCGACCAGGCCGGGGAAGCCCAGCCACTCCCGGGCGCGCCAGGAGGCGGCGGCCAGGACGTCGACCGGGGAGATCCCCGCCTGTTCGTGCAGCAGCAGCATCTCCTCGGCGGCCAGGCCGTGGTCGATGCCGCCGCCGGCGTCGGTGCCGACGTAGATCGGCACGCCCGCCTCGTACGCGGCGCGGACCACCTCCGGGAAGCGGTCGCGCAGGGCGAGCATGTGGTCGGCGTACCCGGGGAACTTGGCGCGGGCCTGCTCGGCGATCCCGCCGAACGTCCGGATATTGATCATCGTGGGGACCAGGGCGGTGCCCTGCCGGGCCATCAGGTCGATCAGGTCCAGGCTCAGGCCGGTGCCGTGCTCGACCGAGTCCACCCCGGCGCGCACCATGATCTCGACCGCCGACTCCGAGAAGGTGTGCACCGCGGCGCGTACCCCCGCGGCGTGCGCGGCCGCGACGGCCGCCGTCATGGTGTCGGCGTCCCAGGCCGGGGCGAGGTCGCCCACCCCCCGGTCGATCCAGTCGCCGACCAGCTTGACCCAGCCGTTGCCGGCGGCGGCCTGCGCGGCCACCGTGGCGGCCACCTCCGCCGCGCCGACCTCGACCCCGATGTCCCGCAGGTAACGCTTCGGCGGCGCGACGTGCCGGCCCGCGCGGGCCAGCCGCGGCAGCTCCGGGTCGTCGTCCAGCTCCGGGTACGGGTAGGGCGAGCCGGCGTCCCGGATCGCCAGCACCCCGGCGTCCCGGTCGACGCGGGCCAGCTCGCGGGCCTGGTCGAGGGAGGTGACCGGGGCGCCGCCACGGGCGATGCCGATGTGACAGTGGGCGTCGGTCAGGCCGGGCAGCACGAAGCCGCCGTCGGCGATCGTCTCCGCCCCGGGCACCGGGTCGAAGGTCACCCGGTCGCCGACCAGCCAGACGTCCCGGACCTCGTCGTCGGGGAGCAGCACACCGCGCACATGCAGAGCCATAGGCACAGTCCTACCGGATCATGCCCCGCCGCGTCTCGACGGGCCGGTCACCCGGATCGGGTGGGCCGGCCTCACCCCGGCGGGGGCGACGGTGGAGGTTCCGCGAGAGACCGGGGAGGAAGACATGGAGCGACGGCTGGACTCCGTCCGTGCCGAGAAGGAGGTGGCCCGATGACCCTGCCCGTACCCAACGACCGGCGGGTGCCCAACTACCTGCGGCAGAGCGGCCGGCCGGAGCTGACGCCGCGGCAGCGGCGCCGCGCCGAGCAGAAGAAGGCGCGGCTGGACGGCCTGACGGGGCGGTCCAGCCCGAAGTCCGTACCGGGGCGGTGACGAAAGGCGGGTGGCGGGCCGCGGGCCGGCCATCCGCCTTTCCACCCCTTTCCCGCCCTGTCTTCCGGGATTGACGGCCGGCCGGCACGCCGCGAATTTCCTGCTCACCGGAGCGCCGTCGGCACCTGCCGGACCATTCGCCATTTGTGTCGTTTGGACGGTAGACGTCGCCATTTTCCCTGACAATGCGCTACCCGGCAGAAACCGCCGGTCACTCTATTGACAAATTCCTTTATTTAGATAGCTCTTGATGTTGCGAACCTTCGGGCGGCACGATGCACCCGGAGCCCAAGGTCAGTTGGCGCTCCGCAGCCCACCTGAAGGAGCGTCGCGACGTGTCCCCGAAACGATGGCGCACAGCCGTGGCCGGCCTGGCGGTCGGTCTCGCAATTCCGATCGGCGCCGGCGGCAGCCCCGCCAGCGCCGCCCCCGAACAGGCCGAGGCGAAAGCCGTGGCCAGCAAGGCAGCCAAGAAGGTCGTCGACCGCATCGCCCGCGACGGCAAGGCCAGCTTCTGGGTCTTCCTCAATGAGAAGGCCGACCTGTCCGGCGCGGCGAAGCTGCGCGGGCACGCCGACAAGGCCGCGCACGTCTACAACGTCAAGACGAGGCACGCGGAGCGTACCCAGGCGGGGCTGCGCGGGCTGCTGAAGAAGAAGGGCGCGGACTTCACCCCGTTCTGGCTGGTCAACACGATCCGGGTGACCGGTGACGCCGACCTGCTCGGCGAGATCGCCGTCCGCTCCGACGTCGCCGAGATCGCCGCCGACGACCCGGTCGACCTGCCGGAGCCGCTGCCCGGCAACCCCGTCGAGGCGGTCGACGCCGTCGAGTGGAACATCGACCGGGTCAACGCCCCCCGGGTCTGGAACGAGCTCGGCGTCCGCGGCGAGGGCATCGTCGTCGCCAACATCGACAGCGGCGTCGACGTCACCCACCCGGCGGTGAACGCCAGCTACCGGGGCCGCAACGCCGACGGCACGCTCGACCACAACTACAACTGGTTCGACCCGGCCGGCGTCTGCCCCACCGACGCCCCGTGCGACAACAACGACCACGGCACCCACACCATGGGCACGATGGTCGGCCTGGACGGCGCGAACGTCATCGGCGTGGCGCCGGGGGCCAGGTGGATCGCCGCCAAGGGCTGCGAGACCAACAGCTGCTCCCGGACCTCGCTGCTCGCCTCCGGCCAGTGGATCGTGGCCCCCACCGACATCAACGGGGCCAACCCGCGCCCGGACCTCGCCCCGGACATCGTGAACAACTCCTGGGGCTCCACCACGTACGACCCGTGGTACACCGAGACCGTCTCGTCCTGGGTGGCCGCCGGCATCTTCCCGGCGTTCTCCAACGGCAACAGCGGCCCCTCGTGCAACACCTCGGGCAGCCCCGGCTCGTACACGATCAGCTACAGCTCCGGCGCGTTCGACGTGAACAACGCCATCGCCAGCTTCTCCAGCCGCGGCACCGGCGAGAACGGCGACATCAAGCCGAACATCGCCGCGCCGGGCGCCAACGTCCGGTCCTCGATCCCCGGCGGCTACGACGTCTTCAGCGGCACCTCGATGGCCTCCCCGCACACCGCCGCCACGGTGGCGCTGATGTGGTCGGCCTCGCCGGCGCTGCAGGGTGACATCGCCGAGACCAAGCGGATCCTCGACGACACCGCGATCGACGTGAACGCCCTCACCTGCGGCGGCACCCTCGACGACAACAACGTCTTCGGCGAGGGCCGGCTCGACGCGTTCGCCGCGGTCAGCGCAACCCCGCGCGGCGCGCTGGGCGCGCTGGGCGGCCAGGTCACCTCGGGCGGCGCCGGCCTCGCCGGGGCGACCGTGACGGTCACCGGCCCGATGACCCGCACCGGCACCACCGCCGCCGACGGCGGCTACGGGTTCGACCGGCTCATGGTCGGCGACTACGCCATCTTTGTCAGCAAGTTCGGCTACGTGACCGCCACCGGGTCGGCGACGATCGTCGAGAACGGGACCGCCGACGTCGACATCGACGTCACCCAGGCCCCGTCCGCCGTCCTCAGCGGCACCGTGACCACGTCGGCCGGGCCGGCCGGCGGCGCCACGGTGACGGTCGGCAACACCCCGGTGAGCACCACCGCCGACGCGCAGGGCCGCTACTCCGTGACCGTGCCGCAGGGCCAGTACAACGTCACGTACGCCCACGCGTACCGGTGCGCCGACTCGGTCACCCGGGCCGTGACGCTGTCCGGGGACACCACCGTGGACGTCACCATGCCGGACCGCGTGGACGGCTTCGGGTACGCCTGCGGCGGCGCCGGCGGCGCGTTCGTCCCCGGCACCGACCTGGTGAACCTCAACGGCGACGACAAGACCCTCGCCATCGCGCTGCCGTTCCGGGTGCCGTTCTACGGCAAGGCGTACCGCAACGGCTGGGTGAGCACCAACGGCGTGCTGGGCTTCGGCGCCGCGTCGACCGCCCGGGCGAACACCGCCCTGCCCAACACCGCCGTGCCGAACCTGGCGCTCTACCCGTTCTGGGACGACCTGTACGTGGAGACCGACTCCGGCATCTACACCGCCGTCGTCGGCGCCAAGCCGCACCGCACGTTCGTGGTCGAGTGGCGCAACGTCTCGCTGTTCAGCAACCGCTCGCAGCGGCTGACGTTCAGCGCGGCGATCAGCGAGGACGGCTCGATCACCTACCGGTACAAGGACGTCGACGGCACCGGGCCGGAGGCCGGCAGCCAGGCCACCATCGGCCTGGAGAACGAGAACGGCTCGGTCGGCTTCCAGTACTCCTTCGACCAGGCGGCGGTCGCCACCGGTTCGGCGATCGCGTTCCGCAGCACCCGGACGAGCGTGCTCTCCGGCGTGGTGACGGACGCCAACGACGGGTTGGCGGTGGCCGGCGCCACGGTGACCGCGCGGGTCGGCTCCGCCACCGCCACGGACACCACGGACAGCGACGGCACGTACCTGATCCAGGCGCCGGCCGGCGCCAGCGAGGTGACCTTCGCCAAGTCGGACTACGAGGGTGCCAGCCTCGCGGTCGACCTCCCGGCCGGCGGCGCGGACGTCCGCTCGGCGTCGCTGCGCACCGCCCGGATCGGTGTCTCGACCGGTAGCGTCAGCGTCGTCGCGCCGGCCGACCAGAGCCGCAACCGGCAGCTCGTGCTGACCAACACCGGCGCCCTGGGCACCGACGTCACGGTCACCGAGCTGGCGTCCGACGGCACGCCGCAGGACATCGGCTGGCTCGACCTGACCGGGGCGACCGGCACCGTGGCCAGCGGCGCGCGCCACACGGTCGGCGTGGACCTGCGGACGGCCGGGCTGCCCCCGGGCACGACCCGCCAGGCGAAGCTGCGGATCACCTCGGCCAGCGGCCGGCGGCCGGTGATCGAGGTCCCGGTCACCCTCGTGGTGCCGAGCTACGTCCGGGCGATCGACGCGGGCGCCACCAAGGCCCGGGCCGACGTCGAGGGCCAGGCCTGGGCGCCGGACCAGGCGTACGCCGCCGGCGGGGCGGGCTGGCTGGGCAACTCCAGCGTGAAGTCCACCAAGACCACGATCACCGGCACCAACGACCCCGCCCGGTTCGCCAACCAGCGGGAGGGGATGTACGAGTACCGGATCGACGGGCTGGCGGACGGCTTCTACACCGTGGAGCTGGACTTCGCCGAGGTGGCCAACCAGTCGCCGGACCGCCGGGTCTTCGACGTGCTGATCGAGGGCCAGGAGGTGCTGCCGTCGCTGGACGTGGCCGCCGAGGCGGGCAGCTTCGCGGCGGTGAGCCGGTCGTACACCGTCCAGGTGACCGACGGCACGCTCAACGTGCGGTTCGTCACGCACACCGGCTTCGGCAAGCCGATCGTCAACGCGCTGCGGGTGACCAACCGGCCGGACCTCGTGTCCTGACGGTGGCCCGGTGGCAGAGGGGCCCGGCCGTGCGGCCGGGCCCCTTCGCGCTACCGGGCGCGTCAGCTCTTGTCGTCCTCGCGCCTGCCGAGCTTGTTGAAGTCCAGCTTCGGCAGCTTGAAGCCGGGCGGCAGGCCCTGCCCGCCGGCCAGGGCGTTCGGGTCGAGGCCGGGCGGGAGCTGGGGCATCCCGCCGGGGAACCCGCCCGCGCCGTGCCCGACCGGGCGCGGACGCTGCCCGCCGCGCCCGCCCTTGCGCTTGTTCTTCGGCGACTTGGTCGCCTTGCGGCGGCCGGCGCCGGGCAGGCCCATCATGCCGCCCATCTGCTTCATCATCTTCTGCGCGTCGGCGAAGCGGTTGAGCAGCTGGTTGACGTCCATCACGGCGACCCCGGAGCCGTTGGCGATGCGGGCCCGCCGGGAGCCGTTGATGATCTTCGGGTTGGCGCGCTCGGCCGGGGTCATCGACCGGATGATCGCGGTGACCCGGTCGAAGTGCTTGTCGTCCAGCTCGGCGAGCTGGTCCTTCATCTGCCCCATGCCCGGCATCATGGCCAGCACGTTGGCGATCGGGCCCATCCGCCGGACCGCGATGAGCTGGTCGAGGAAGTCCTCCAGGGTGAACTGCTCGCCGCCCATCAGCTTGGCGGTCATCTTCTCCTTCTGATCGGCGTCGAAGGCCGCCTCGGCCTGCTCGATCAGAGTGAGGACGTCGCCCATGCCGAGGATCCGGCTGGCCATCCGGTCGGGGTGGAAGACGTCGAAGTCCTCCAGCTTCTCGCCCGTGGAGGCGAACAGGATCGGCTGCCCGGTCACCTCGCGGACCGACAGCGCCGCGCCACCGCGGGCGTCGCCGTCGAGCTTCGACAGCACCACGCCGGTGATGCCGACGCCGTCGCGGAACGCCTCGGCGGTACGCACGGCGTCCTGGCCGACCATCGCGTCGATGACGAAGACGACCTCGTCGGGGTCGACCGCGTCGCGGATGTCGGCGGCCTGCTGCATCATCTCGGCGTCGATGCCGAGCCGGCCGGCGGTGTCGACGATGACGATGTCCCGGGCGGCCCGCCTCGCGTGCTCGATCGAGGCCCGGGCCACCTGGACCGGGTCGCCGACGCCGTTGCCGGGCTCCGGGGCGTACACCTCGACGCCGGCGCGCCCACCGAGCACCTGAAGCTGGCCGACGGCGTTGGGGCGCTGGAGGTCGGCGGCCACCAGCAGCGGCTGGTGGCCCTGGGCCTTGAGCCAGCGGGCCAGCTTGCCGGCGAGGGTGGTCTTGCCGGAGCCCTGGAGGCCGGCCAGCATGATCACCGTCGGCGGCTGCTTGGCGAACTGGAGCCGCCGCCCCTCGCCGCCGAGGACCGCGATCAGCTCCTCGTTGACGATCTTGATGATCTGCTGGGCCGGGTTGAGCGCCTGGGAGACGTCGGCGCCGCGCGCCCGCTCCTTGACGTTCGCGATGAAGCCCTTGACCACCGGCAGGGCGACGTCGGCCTCCAGCAGCGCCATGCGGATCTCGCGCGCGGTGGCGTCGATGTCGGCGTCGGTGAGCCGGCCCTTGCCGCGGAGCTTGGTGAAGATCCCGGAGAGGCGGTCACTCAAGGTGTCAAACACGCGAACATCCCGTTTGTCAGTGTTCCGGCGGGCACAACGCGGCCGGACGGTGCTGTCCGGCCACCGCTAGGGTAGCCCGCCCCGCCCACCCGCGCTCCGGCCCAGGCACCAGAGGCGCCCCCGCGCCCGCGCCGGGACCGCCGCGCCTCACCCGTCGACCAGGCCCGACTGGTACGCGAAGACCACGAGCTGGGCCCGGTCCCGGGCGCCCAGCTTCACCATCGCCCGGCTGACGTGCGTCCGCGCGGTCGCCGGGCTGACCACCAGCCGCTCGGCGATCTCGGCGTTGCTCAGCCCCTCGCCGACCAGCCCCACCACCTCCCGCTCCCGATCGGTGAGCGTGCCGAGCCGGGGGTGCGGGCGGGGCACCCGGGCCGGCCGGGTGGCGAACTCCCGGACCACCCGCCGGGTCACCGACGGCGACAGCAGCGCCTCCCCCTCGGCGACCAGCCGGACCGCCCGGAGCAGCTCGGCCGGGCGGGTGTCCTTGGTGAGGAAGCCGCTGGCCCCGTGTCGGAGCGCGTCGAAGACGTACTCGTCCAGCTCGAAGGTGGTCAGCACGACCACCCGGGTGCCGGCCAGCCCGGGGTCGGCGACGATCCGGCGGGTCGCCTCGATGCCGTCGATCCCGGGCATCCGGACGTCCATCAGCACCACGTCGGGGCGTTCCCGGCGGGCCAGCTCGACGGCGGCCAGCCCGTCGGCCGCCTCCCCCACCACCGTGAGGTCGTCCTCGCTCTCCACCAGGGCGCGCAGCCCGATCCGGACCAGGTCCTGGTCGTCCGCCAGCAGCACCCTGATCATGCGACCTCCTCCACGGGCAGTGTGGCGTACACCCGGAAGCCGCCCCCCGGGGCAGGGCCGGCGGCGAACGAACCGCCCAACGCCGTGACCCGTTCCCGCATGCCGGCCAGCCCGAACCCGCCGGGACGGGCCGGCGGGGCGGCGGGCGCGCGCCCGGTGTCGGTGACCTCCACGGCGACCTCGGTCGGGGCGTACCGGAGCCGGACGGCGGCGCTGGCCGGCCCGGCATGGCGCAGCACGTTGGTCAGCGCCTCCTGCACCACCCGGTACGCGGCCAGGTCCACCGCCACCGGGAGCGCACGGGGTTCCCCGTCGACCTCGACGGTCACCGGCACCCCGGCGCCGGCCAGCCGCTCGCGCAGCTGCGGAAGCTGGGCCAGCCCGGGTGCGGGCGCCCGCTCCTCGGCGCCCCCGTCGCGGCGGACCACGGTCAGGGTGACCCGCAGTTCGTCCAGGGCCTCCTTGCTGGTGCGGCTGATCGCGGCGAGCGCCGCCTCGGCCTGCTCCGGCCGCTTGGCGAGCAGGTGCAGGGCGATCTCGGCCCGCATGTGGATCGCGGCGAGCCCGTGCCCGACCACGTCGTGCACCTCCCGCGCGACCCGCAGCCGCTCGGCGTCGGCCAGCCGGCGCGCCTCGTCGGCGCGCGCCCGGGCCGCGGTCTCCCGGCCCAGCCGCACGGTGGCGCCCACCGCGAACGGCACGACCAGCCAGGCGGCGACCGGCATCAGGCCGAGCAGGCCGGGCGCGCGCGCCCCGACGAAGACGTGCGCCAGCAGCGCCGCCAGCGCGGCGGCGCCGGCGGGCGCCGCGGTCCGCACCGGCCGGTACGCGGCCACCGTGTAGACCGCGACGAAGAACGAGAGCAGGATCGGCCCGTACGGGTAGCCGAGCACCAGGTACGCCGTGGTCGCCGCGGCGACCACCGCCAGGGTCACCAGCGGCCACCGCCGGCGTCCGGCCAGGGCGAGCGCGGCCACCACGACCAGCGGATACGTCGCCCGGCCCGGGCCCACCCCCTGGTTCAGGCCGGCCGGTGCGGTGCCGAGCAGCCCGACGGCGAGCAGGGCCAGGGCGGCCAGGGCGTCGAGAAGGCCTACGCCCCAGCCACCGCGGTTTCCCTCCACCCCGTAAGTGTCCCCGGACAGGTTCATACCCCGAGGGTCCCGCCGCACGGCCGCCGGCGCGTCGCCCCGCGGGCGGCGTCGCGGCTACGCCGCGCGACGTAGTGCGGCGTCAGGAAGGGGCCCTTCCCGTGCCGAACGCGTTGAGAAGGGGCCCTTCCCTACACCGCGGCCAGGACGGCGGCCTCCAGGCGGGCCCGTTCGGCGTCCGACGGCCAGCCGCCGACCAGGTAGAACGCGTCGACCACGTCCCCGCCGAACGTGGCGATGCGGGCGGCGCGGACCTGGGCGCCGGCCTCGTCGAGGGCCCGGGTGACCCGGTAGAGCAGCCCGGCGGCGTCGGCGGCGCGCAGCTCCAGCAGCACCGCGTCGGTGGCCGCCTCCCGGTGCCACACCACGCGCGGGGCGGCGCCGGAGCCGCGCGCCGCGAGCGCCCGGCCGCGCAGCCGCTGGGTGACGGACACGTCCCCGGCGACCGCCCGGCGCAGATCGGCGCCGAGCGCGACCGGGTCCGGCGGCAGGCCGTACCGGGGCTGCACCCGGCACTCGACCAGCGCCCGGCCGTCGACCGTCGAGGCGTCCGCGGCGAGCACCTCCAGCCGGTGCAGGGCCAGGCAGCCGGCGACCGTCGCGAGCAGGCCCCGCCGGTCGGCCGCGGCCACCGCCACCCGGTCGGCCGTCAGGTGTACGACCGGCAGCGGCCCGGCGACCAGCGCCGGGTCCGGGGCGGCCGGGGCGGGCAGCGCGCCGGTGTCCAGCGCGGTGCGCACCCGGGCGACCAGCTCGGCGATCAGCCGCCCCTTCCAGTCCGACCAGGCGGCCGGGCCGGTGGCCGCCGCGTCGGCGCGGACCAGCGCGTGCAGCAGGTCCAGGGTGGTGGTGTCGCCGACCCGCTCGGCGACCCGCGAGATGGTCACCGGGTCGGACAGGTCGCGCCGGGTGGCCACGTCGGGCAGGAGCAGGTGCAGCCGGACCAGCGTGCCGATCAGCGCCGCCTCCGGCGCCGGCAGGCCGATCCGGGCGGCCACCGCCTCGGCCAGCGGCGCCCCGGCCGCGCTGTGGTCGCCGGGCAGTCCCTTGCCGATGTCGTGCAGGAGCGCGCCGAGCAGCAGCAGGTCCGGCCGGTCCACCTCGCGGGTGTGCCGGCTGGCCTCGTACGCCGTCTGCACGAGGTGCCGGTCGAGGGTGTACCGGTGCACCGGGTTGTGCTGGGGCAGGCTGCGCGTCCGGGTCCACTCGGGCAGCCAGCCGTCGACCAGGCCGTACCGGTCGCAGGTCTCCCAGGCCGGCAGGAGGCCGGGGCCCGCGCCGAGCAGGGTGACCAGGGCGGTGCGCGCGTCCGCCGGCCACGGCGACGGCAGCGGCGGGCAGTACGCGGCCAGCCACTCGCAGGTGGCGCGCGCGATCGGCAGCCGGGTGGTGGCCGCCGCGGCGGCGACCCGCAGGGACAGGCTCGCGTCGGGGCGGGCGCCGATGGCGGTACGCGCCAGCACCAGCTCCCCGTCCTGCTCCACCACGTCCCGGGCCACCGGCCGGCGTACCGGCCGCACGTCGGCGCCCCGGCGGCGACCCGAGCGCAGCCGGTCGGCGGCCCGCCAGGCGTCGTCCAGCGCATGGCTGACCGTGCGGGCGTCCCCGGCGACCCGCCGCAGCAGCGCGTCCCCGTCGTCGACGGCGCCAGGTCGCTGCGCCGCGTCGGACGCGCCGAGCTGGAGTCGTCGCAGGCCCAGCCGGGCGGCGACGCCGTCGCGCTCCTGGGCGACCAGCCGGTCGACCCGCCGGCCGACCTGCTCGTGCAGGGCGTCCCGGGTGTCGAGCAGGCGCAGGTGGGCGGCCCGGACGGCGGGGCGCAGCGCGTCGGTGATCCCGGCGAGGGCGATGGCCCGCAGCACGCCCACGTCCCGCAGCCCGCCGGCGGCCTCCTTGAGGTCGCCCTCCAGCAGGAACGCCAACTCTCCGTGGGCGCCCCAGCGGGTCTCGGTGATCTCCCGCAGCGCGGTCAGCCGGCGGACGGCGGTGCGCCGCCAGTGGTCGGCGGCGGTCCGCGCGAGGGTGTCGGCCAGCGCCCGGTCCCCGGCGACGAACCGGGCGTCGAGCAGGCCCATGGCGACCTTGACGTCGTCGTGGGCCACCGAGAGCGCCTCGGCGACGGTACGCACGGAGTGGTCCAGCCGCAGGCCGGCGTCCCAGATCGGGTACCAGAGCGACGCGGCGAGGTCGTCCATGCCGGGCACCCCGGCGTGCAGCAGCACCAGGTCGAGGTCGCCGTACGGGGCGCACTGCCGCCGCCCGAGCCCGCCGACGGCGACCAGCGCCACGCCGTCGCGCCGGGGCAGCAGCCCGGCCAGCCAGCGGTCGAACGCGTCGGCCCGCCGCGCCCGCGCGTCCGCCCCGACCCCGGCCGGCACGCCGACGGCCTCGTTGACCATGAGGTTCGCGTCGTGGTGCATGGCGTGCTCCGACGCGTTTCCCTTGATCAACGAGGCCATGTCGGTCGCGTCGCCCGTCAGAGGGCGTCCAGGCCGCGCTCGCCCGTGCGGACCCGGACGACCTCCTCGACGCCGGTCACCCAGACCTTGCCGTCGCCGATCTTCCCGGTGCGGGCCGCCCCGACGATGGCGTCGACGATCTTGTCGACCTCCAGCTCGTCGGTGAGCACCTCGACCCGGATCTTCGGCAGGAACTCGACCGTGTACTCGGCACCCCGGTAGACCTCGGTGTGCCCCTTCTGGCGGCCGTAGCCCTGGACCTCGCTGACGGTCAGCCCGGCCACCCCGAGGGCGTGCAGGGCCTCCTTCACCGCGTCCAGCTGGTACGGCTTGATGACCGCGGTCACCAGCTTCATGTCCAATCCTTCCATCCCAGGAACGTTAACCGGCGACCTTCTCGCTGACCGGCCCGGCGGGGTCCGGGACCGCGCCCGAGCCCGCCGCGCCCGGCTTCGCGTCCTCGGTGACGGGCCGGGCCGCGGCCGGGCCGCCCGGAGCGCCGATCCCGGCGAGCGCGAAGGCGCCGCCCGCGCCGCCGGCGGCCGGGGAGAGGTCGTAGCCGCTCTCGGCGTGCTCGGCGATGTCGATGCCCTCGACCTCTGCCTCCGGCTTGAGGCGGAAGCCCATGGTCTTCTCGATGGCGAAGGCGAGCACCCAGGCGACCGCGAACGACCACGCCGTCACGATCAGGCCGGCGAGCGCCTGCCGGCCGAGCTGGGTGAGCCCGCCGCCGTAGAACAGGCCGTCGGACGCGCCGATCACGTCGCCGATCGCCGAGTTGACCGAGTTGGTGGCGAACAGGCCGAGCCAGAGCGACCCGATCCAGCCGCCGACGAAGTGCACGCCGACCACGTCGAGGGAGTCGTCGTAGCCGAGCCTGTACTTCAGGCTGATGGCGAGCGCGCAGACCACGCCGGCGACGATGCCGAGCAGGACCGCCGCCCACGGGGCGACGAAGCCACAGGCCGGGGTGATGGCGACCAGGCCGGCGACGGCGCCGGAGGACGCGCCGACCATCGTCGGCTTCCGGTCCTTGATCCACTCGACCGCGATCCAGCCGAGCACCGCGGCGGCGGTGGCGAGCTGCGTGTTGAGGAACGCGAGCCCGGCGACCGAGTCGACGGTCAGCTCCGAGCCGGCGTTGAACCCGAACCAGCCGAACCAGAGCAGGCCGGCGCCGAGCGCGACGAGCGGGATGTTGTGCGGCTTCATGCCCTCACGCGGCCAGCCGAGCCGCTTGCCGAGCACGAGCGCCAGGGCGAGCGCGGCCGCGCCGGCGTTGATGTGCACCGCCGTGCCGCCGGCGAAGTCCAGCGCGTGCAGCTTGGCGCCGATGATGCCGCCGCCCCACACCCAGTGGGCGACCGGGAAGTAGACCAGGGTGGCCCAGCCGAAGGCGAACAGCAGCCAGCCGGCGAACTTCGCCCGGTCGGAGACGGCGCCGCTGATCAGCGCGACGGTGATCACCGCGAAGACCATCTGGAACGCCATGAACACGTAGAGCGGAACCCCGATGCCGCTGGGGTTCTCGGCGGTCGCGCCCCACAGGTCGGTCTCGGCGAGGAACGTCTTGGTGCCGAGGTAGGCGCCGGGGTCGCCCCAGAGCCCGTTCACGTCGCTGCCGAACGCGACGCTGAAACCGTAGAACCACCACAGAACGGAAATGAGCCCGATCGCGGAGAAGCTCATCATCATCATGTTGAGCACGCCCTTGGCCCGGTTGAGCCCGCCGTAGAACAGGGCGAGCCCGGGCGTCATGAGCAGCACGAGCGCGGTCGACACCAGCAGCCAAACCGTGTTGCCGCCGTCGATCGTCGGTGCTTCAGGCACGCTGGCCTCCTAAGGTGAGGTTCCCTCCTTCACGGCTTCCGGGGCAGCGCCGCCCGTACGCCGGTTGCCCGAAGCTTGCTCGGCCCCTGTTTCCCCCAGCGTCACCCGCCGATTTCCGACGGATGACACTGTGTTTCGGACGTGTGAAGAAGACCTCACCGCCGGCCGGGCGGCCGACGACGGGTTCGAGCCAGCCGAGCCGCCGGCCCGAGCCCCGCCCGCCGCGGCCGGCGGGCTCAGCGCAGGGCGTACTCCAGGTGGTGCCGCTCGTAGTCGAGCAGGCGCAGGTCGCGCATCGGGCGGCGAAGGTGACCCTTGTGCACGATCCGGACGAACGCCGGCTCCCCGGCGGCGGCCATCCGGCGGATGCCCTCGACGTGGTCCACGATCCGCTTACGGATGGTCCGGACCAGCCGGTGCCGGTCGCGCGGGATCAGCCCGTACGCGTCGGCGAACAGCCGCAGCCGGCGCGGCCGGTCGGGCCGCTTCCAGCCGAGCGTGATCGAGTCCCGGTCGGAGAAGATCGGCACCCACGTCCACGCCGCGTACGCCACGTCGTAGATCCGGGCGCCGGGCGAGGCCAGGTCGAAGTCGATCAGCCCGAGGGTGCCGTCGGGGCGCCAGATCACGTTGTGCGGGGCGGCGTCGTGGTGGCAGATCACCTCGGTGTCCGGCGGGGGCGGCCCGAACGAGCGCCAGACGGCGCCCGGCGGCGGGACGAAGCCGTACTGGGCGTCGTGGAACATCCGCAGCATGGTCGCCACCGTCACCAGCGCCTCGTCGGTGACCCAGTGCGGGGCGAGCGGGTACTCCCCGCACTCCCCCTCCAGGTACGACAGCACCTCCCGGTTGCGCTCGTCCATGCCGAGCGCCCGGGGCGCGCCGGTGAACCCGACGTACTCCAGGTGGCGCAGGAGGGCGTGCACGGACGGGGTCCACGGGCCGGCGTTGCGCCGGACGGTGTCGCCGACCCGGACCACGGTGCTCACGTTCCCGCCACGCAGCGGGATCTCCTGCGACGTCACGTACGGTCTCCCCAGGCCGGGCGCCGCGTGGCGGGGGTCCCGCCACCCGGCGTGGGCGTGCTGCTCGCTGGTCACTCGAGGCTACGCGTCCCGGGCGAGCGGCTCGGTGCCGAGCAGCGCGTCGACGAACTGCACCGGGTCGAACGGGGCGAGGTCGTCCTTGCCCTCGCCGAGGCCGACCAGCTTGACCGGGATGCCGAGCCGGCGCTGCACGGCGATCACGATGCCGCCCTTGGCCGTCCCGTCGAGCTTGGTCAGCACCACGCCGGTCACGTTGACCACCTCGGTGAAGACCCGGGCCTGCTCCAGGCCGTTCTGGCCGGTGGTGGCGTCGAGGACGAGCAGGGTCTCGTCGATCGGGCCGTGCTTCTCCACGACCCGCTTGACCTTGCCCAGCTCGTCCATCAGGCCGACCTTGTTCTGCAGCCGGCCGGCCGTGTCGATGAGCACGGTGTCCACGCCGGTGTCGATGCCCCGCCGGACCGCGTCGAACGCGACGCTGGCCGGGTCGGCCGCCTCCGGGCCGCGGACGGTCTCCGCGCCGACCCGGCTGGCCCACGTCTCCAGCTGGTCGGCGGCGGCGGCCCGGAACGTGTCGGCCGCGCCGAGCACGACGCTGCGGCCGTCCGCGATCAGCACCCGGGCGATCTTGCCGCAGGTGGTGGTCTTGCCGGCGCCGTTGACGCCGACCACCATCAGCACGGCGGGCCTGCCGTCCTTCGGGGCGGTGCGCAGCGACCGGTCCAGGCCCGGGTCGAGGGCCTCCACCAGCTCGGCGGCGAGCAGGGTGCGCAGGTCGGTGGCGGAGCGGGTGCCGAGCACCCGGGTCCGCTCGCGCAGCCGGCCGACGATCTCCTGGGTGGGCTCGATGCCGACGTCGGCGGTGATCAGGCTGTCCTCGATCTCCTCCCAGACGTCCTCGTCCAGGTGCTCGCGGGAGAGCAGGCTGAGCAGGCTCTTGCCGAGGACGTTCTGGGAGCGGGCCAGGCGCGAGCGCAGCCGGACCAGCCGGCCGGCGGTCGGCTCGGGCACCTCGACGGCCGGCACCTCGACGGGCGGCACCTCCACCACCAGGGGCGGCACCTCGACCACGACGGGCGGCGGCTCGACCAGGATGCCGGTGGAGACGTCGGCCTCGGGCGCCTCGACGGGTGGCCCGGCCAGCTCCTCCTCGGCGCGGGTGCGCACCTCCGTCTCGGGCAGCGGCGGTTCGGGGCGCCGGCGCAACCGTGGCACCACCAGCCCGAGGGCGCCGAGGATCAGCACGCCGAGCAGGGCAAGCGCGATGAGGAGGTATTCCGTCATGCCGAAATCCTGTCAGATGGCGGCGACCGCCGCTTCGTCACCGCACCCGACGGGCTGCCGACTGTGGGTACGCTCGCGCCAGCCAGGGGGTGGCCGGGCCGCCGTCCGGGTAGAAATGACGAGATCCGTTCGCCCTGGAGGAGGTTCCCGTGCCGGCTCCCCGCCTGCTCATCGGCCCGCTGCTGCGCCGGGTCGTCGGCACGCGGGCGACGGTCTGGGTGGAGACCAGCGCGCCCGCGACGGTCCGGGTCCGCACGGCCGACGGCGCCGGGGGCACGGCGACCACCTTCTCCGCGTACGACCACCACTACGCGCTCGTCGTGGTGGAGGGGCTCGCCCCGGACAGCGCGACGACGTACGAGGTGCTGGTCGACGGCGAGGTCGCCTGGCCGGTGCCGGGCGCCGGGTTCCCGCCCAGCCTGATCCGCACCCGGGCGGCCGACGACCGGGACCAGCCGGTGCGCCTGCTCTTCGGGTCCTGCCGGGAGACCACCCAGCACGCCACGGCCCGCCGGCTGCCGCCGGACGCCCTCGACGCGTACGCCCGGCGGCTGATGGCCGAGCCGGAGCGGGCCGCCGCCCTGCCCGACCTGCTGGTGCTCCTCGGCGACCAGGTCTACGCCGACGAGACCTCGCCCACGGTGCGACGGCTGCTCAAGCGGCGCCGGCGGCGACCGCGGGGCGCCCCCGCGACGCAGGTGGTCAGCTTCGACGAGTACACGAAGCTGTACCTGGAGTCGTGGCGCGACCCGGAGATCCGCTGGCTGTTCTCCACCGTGCCGAGCGTGATGATCTTCGACGACCACGAGATCATCGACGACTGGAACACCTCGGCGGGCTGGCGCGCCGAGATGCGCGGGCAGCCGTGGTGGGCCGAGCGGATCGCCAGCGGGCTGGCGTCGTACTGGGTCTACCAGCACCTGGGCAACCTCGCGCCGGACGAGATCACGGCCGACCCGGTCTACGCCAGGGTCACCGCCGCCGGGGCGGACGCCACCGAGGTGCTGCGCGAGTTCGGCGCCCGGGTGGACGCCGAGGCCGACCTGGCCCACGACACCGAGAGGTGGCGGGCCGTGCAGTACCAGTGGAGCTACGCCCTGGACCTGGGGCGCACCCGGCTGGTGATGCTGGACAACCGGTGCAGCCGGGTGCTGGAGGCGGGCCGCCGGGCGATGCTGCCGCCGGGCGAGTGGTCCTGGTTCCTCGACCGGGCGCACGGGGTGTACGACCACCTGGTGGTCGGCGCGTCGCTGCCCTGGCTGCTGCCGCCGGGCATCCACCACGTCGAGGCGTGGAACGAGCGGCTGGCCGACTCCCGTCGCCGCTGGGTGGCCGGGTCCGCCGAGCGGCTGCGCCGGGCGCTGGACCTGGAGCACTGGGCGGCGTTCCGGCGGTCCTTCGACGCCCTCGCCGCGCTGTTCGCCCGGATCGGCAGCGGCCCGGCCGGGAGCACCGGCAACCGGGTCGGCGCGGGGCCGGCGTACCCGCCGCCGGCGTCGATCAGCGTCCTCTCCGGCGACGTGCACCACTCGTACGTGGCCCGGGCCCGCTTCGACGACCCCGCGGTGCGTACGCCCGTGCACCAGCTCACCTGCTCGCCCATCCACAACCAGGTGCCGGCCGCCATGCGCCCGCTGATGCGACTCGGCTGGTCGCCCGGCCCGGCGGGCGCCACCCGGGCCCTCGCGCGCTCGGCCGGGGTACGCCGACCGAGCGTGCGCTGGCGCAAGCTGGCCGGCCCGTACTTCGGCAACGCGGTGGCCACGCTGACCCACCGGGGTCGGTCGGCCGAGGTGACGATCGAGGGCACCACCGGCGACGGTCGACTACGACCGGTGGTCCACCGGCGGCTCACCTCCGACGCCTGACTGCCCCGGCCGCCGCGCCGCCGCGCCGCGCCGCCGCGGCCGGCCCGTACCCTGGCGTCCGTGGACGATCACCTGCCGGAGCCGCTGCGTGCGGTGGAGCACGAGGTGACGGCGCTGCTGCGCCGGGGGCGGGTGCTCTCCTGGGAGATCGCCCGCGAGGTGCACCCCGACCTGGAGCCGAACACGTACGGGCTGCTGCTCTGGCTGCGCCGGTGCGACTCGGTGCGGCTGACCGACCTGGCCGCCCGGCTCGGCGTGGGCAAGGGCACGCTCAGCCGCCAGATCACCGGGCTGGAGGCGCTGGGGCTGGTCCGCCGCGACCCGGACCCGATCGACCGGCGGGCGTGGCGGCTCAGCCTGACCGAGGAGGGCCAGCGGCGGTTCGACGCCGCCCGGGCGTCCCGGCTCGGTCCGCTGCGGCGCACGCTGAAGAGCTGGCCGGAGCGGGACGTGGCGGAGTTCGGCCGGCTGCTGCGCCGGTTCAACGACGCCCTGGACTGAGCATCGCCGCCCCTGCGGGAGAGGCCCGGGCCGCCGCATGTCGGTCCCGTGAGAACTTGACGCTTCCGGTACGCCAGGAGCCCCCGCCCGGCAAGGGCTGACCGCCGAGCAGTTGCGGACGCCGAGCGTCGAGCCGTCCGGGCTCACGCTGCTCGGCCTGGTCCGGCACATGGCCGAGGTGGAGGCCTGGTGGTTCCGGGAGAACTTCGCCGACCAGCGGGTCGACTGGCCGTACTTCACCCGGGAACAGCCGGACGCCGACTTCGACGTCAGCGCCGCCGACGCCGAGGCCGACTTCGCGACGTACCACCGGGAGGTGGAGCTGGCCCGGGCCGCCGCGGCCGGCCGCACCCTGGACGAGACGTTCACCGAGGTCGGCCCCAAGCGCCGGACGTTCAACCTGCGCTGGGTGTACGTCCACATGATCGAGGAGTACGCCCGGCACAACGGCCACGCCGACCTGATCCGGGAGCGGATCGACGGCGCGACCGGCGACTAGGCCGCCTGCCCGCGTTCTTGGGCACTTACCGTTCGCGCCGAACGGCAAGTGTCCAAGATCGGGCGGAACACCGCCGGGGCGCGGTCAGTCCGGCGTCGGCTCCAGCGCAGCCCGCAGGTAGCGCAGCCCCTCCGGCCCGCTCCACCGGAACGCGGACAGCCCGGCGGCCCGCGCCCCGCTGACCGCCCGGTCCTCGTCGTCGACGAACAGCACCCGCTTCGGGGGCGTCCCCAGCGCCTCGCAGGCGGCCCGGAAGTACTCCGGGGCCGGCTTGTGCACCCCGATCGCCGAGGAGTTGACCACCACGTCGAGCTCGCCGACCAGGCCGAGGGCGGCGAGGTCGGCGTCGAGCAGGTCGGTGGCGTTCGTGCCCAGCCCGACCTTCACCCCGGCGGCCCGCACCTCGCGGACGAACGCCAGCACGTCCGGGTCGACCTCGCCCCGGTACTGCTGCCACTCCTGCACCGCCGCGCGGGCCCGGTCGGCGCCCACCGACGGGGTCAGCGCGTCCGCCACGCTGGTCATCCACTGGGCGTGGCTGACCTGGCCGGTGAGCACCGGCTGGAGCAGGCCCCAGGACATGGCGATCTCGCCGAGCACGCCCTCGGCGAGCCCGTACTCCCGTTCGACGCCGGCGGCGACCGCCGGGTCCCAGCGCCGCAGCACACCGTCGAGGTCCAGCAGAAGCGCCGTGGCGCGTTCCCGACTCACTCGTTCTTCTCCTGCTCGTCGTCGGCCCGGTTGAGCCGCTGGCTGATCACCTGGGTGACCCCGCTGCGCATGGTCACCCCGTACAGGGCGTCGGCGATCTCCATCGTCCGCTTCTGGTGGGTGATGACGATCAGCTGGCTCTTCTCCCGCAGCTGCGCCAGCAGCGTGATCAGCCTGCCGAGGTTCACGTCGTCGAGGGCCGCCTCGACCTCGTCCATGATGTAGAACGGGCTGGGCCGGGCGCGGAAGATCGCCACCAGCATGGCCACCGCGGTCAGCGACCGCTCGCCGCCGGAGAGCAGCGACAGCCGCTTGATCTTCTTGCCGGGCGGGCGGGCCTCGACCTCGACGCCGGTGGTGAGCAGGTTCTCCGGGTCGGTGAGCACGAGCCGGCCCTCGCCGCCGGGAAACAGGACGGTGAACACCTGCTCGAACTCCCGGGCGGTGTCCTCGAACGCGCTGGCGAAGACCTCCAGGATCCGGTCGTCGACGTCCTTGACCACGGTGAGCAGGTCCCGGCGGGTGGCCTTGAGGTCCTCCAGCTGCTCGGAGAGGAACTTGAACCGCTCCTCCAGCGCGGCGAACTCCTCCAGCGCCAGCGGGTTGACCTTGCCGAGCAGGACCAGCTCCCGCTCCGCCTTGGCGGCCCGCTTCTCCTGCACCGGCCGCTCGTAGCGGACCGGCTCGGGCACCGGCAGGCCGTCCCGCTCGGCCGCGGCCACGTCCGCCTCGGTGGGCGGTACGGGCTGGTGCGGGCCGTACTCGGCGACCAGCGTCTCCACGTCCAGGCCGAAGTCCTCGGCGGCCTTGGCCTCCAACTGCTCGATGCGCAGCCGCTGCTCGGCGCGCGCCACCTCGTCGCGGTGCACCTGGCTGGTCAGTCGCTCCAGCTCGGCGCCGAGGCGCTTCGCCGCGCCGCGTACCTCGGACAGCTCGGCCTCGCGGGCGGCGCGTTCGCGCGCCACGGCGTCGCGGTGCTCCTCGGCCCGCGCGATGGACACGGCGAGCCGGGTCAGCGCCTCCCGGGCGCCGCCGACCACGGCCCGGGCGATCCCCGCGCCCCGGGCGCGGGCCGCCCGGCGGGCCGCCGCGCGTTCCCGCGCGGCCCGCTCGGCGGTGGCCTGCCGGCGCAGCGAGTCGGCCCGGCCGGCGATCGAGGAGACCCGCTCCTCCGCGGTACGCACCGCGAGCCGGACCTCCATCTCGTTCTGCCGGGCCTGCGGCACCATCGCGGCGAGCTGGTCGCGTTCCTCGGTGGACGGCTCGGCGTCGATCGGGGTGGCCTCGGCCAGCCGCAGCCGCTCCTCCAGCTCGGCCAGCGCCTGGAGGTCTCGCTCCCGGGCGGCCTCGGCGCGGGAACGGGACTCGCCGAGCCGGTCGGTCTCCGCCTTCGCCGACCGGGCCGCCGCGCCCAGCTCGGCGAGCCGGCGGGCGGCGGCGTTGCGGTGGCTCTCGGCCTCTCGCTTGGCGGCGGCGGCGTGTTGCACCGCCTCCTTCGCGGCGGCCACCTCGGCGCGCGCCTCGACCAGCCGTTCGCGCAGCTCGGCGGCCGCCCGCTCGGCGGCGAGCCGGTTGGCCCGGGCCTCCTCGACGGCGGCCTGCACCTCGATGAAGCTGGGCGCCTTGGCCGACCCGCCGGCCGCCGCGTACGCGCCGACCACGTCGCCGTCGGGGGTGACCGCGCGCAGCTCCGGGTTGCTGGCGACCAGCTCGGACGCGGCGGCGAGGTCGTCGACCAGCACGACGTCGCGCAGCGCCCGGTAGACGGCGGGGCGGATCGCCGCCTCGCACTCGACCAGGTCGGGGGCCCAGCGGGCGTCGTCGGGCAGCTTCGGGCGCAGCGCGTCGGCCGGCCCGGCCATGCCCGGGCCGGCGGGGCTGCCGACCAGCAGTCCGGCCCGGCCGGCGTCGGAGATCTTCAGCAGTCGCATCGCCTCGACGGCCTCGTCGACCCCGCTGACGGCCACCGCGTCGGCGAGCCCGCCGAGCGCGGCGGCGAGGGCGGCCTCGTGGCCGGGGGCGACGGTGAGCAGTCCGGCCAGGCTGCCGAGCAGACCGGGAACGTCGCCGGCGCGGGCGAGCAGGGCGCCCGCGCCGTCCTTGCGGCGCAGGCCGATGGCGAGTGCCTCCTCGCGGGCCTTCCAGGTGGCGGCGTCCTTCTCGGCGGCCCGTTCGGTGTCGGTGAGGGACCGGACGGCGGCCTGCGCCCGCTCCTGGACGGCGACCGCCTCGGCGTGCCGCGCGTCGAGGTCGGCGTTGTCCCGGTCGGCCTCGGTGGACTGCTCGGCGACCGCGTCCAGCTCGGCCTGCGCCTGCTCGGCGCGGCCCAGCGCGTCGGTGTGCGCGGCGGCGAGCCGCTCGATCTCCTCGCCGGCGCTGGTGGTGCGGGCCCGGGCCGAGTTGACCTGCCCGGTGAGCCGGGCCAGCCCCTCCCGCCGGTCGGCGATCGCCTTTGCCGCGGCGACCAGCTCGCGCTCGGCGGCGGCGAGCTGGCGTTCCAGTTCCTGCCGCTGCTCCACCGCCTCGGCCAGCCGGATCTGGTCGTCGGTGAGCGCGGCCCGCAGCTCCTCCTCCTGCTCGCGGACCCGCTCCGCCTCCGCCTCCAACTGGTCGGGGTCGCGGCCGGGACGCTCGTCGTCGGTGGTGGCGCTGAGGTGGCGCAGCCGTTCCAGGGCGAGCTGCTCGATCGAGCGGAACCGCTCCTGGAGGGCGGAGAGCTTGTACCAGGTGTCCTGGGCGGCGGCGAGCAGCGGCGCGTCCTCGGCGAGGGCGGCCTCCAGCTCGCCGAGCCGGGCCTGGACCTCGGTGTGCTCGGCCTCGACCTGCTCCCGCCGCTCGCGCAGGGCGCTCTCGTCGGCGATCTCCTTGTCGAGGGTGGCGCGCAGGGTGGCCAGGTCGTCGGCGAGCAGCCGGAGCCGGGCGTCGCGCAGGTTGGCCTGGATGACGGCGGCCCGCCGGGCGACCTCGGCCTGCCGGCCGAGCGGCTTGAGCTGTCGGCGCAGCTCGGCGGTGAGGTCGGTGAGCCGGTTGAGGTTGGTCTGCATCGCGTCGAGCTTCCGCAGCGCCTTCTCCTTGCGCTTGCGGTGCTTCAGGACGCCGGCCGCCTCCTCGATGAACGCCCGCCGGTCCTCCGGCTTGGCGTGCAGCATGCCGTCGAGGCGGCCCTGCCCGACGATGATGTGCATCTCGCGGCCGATGCCGGAGTCCGACAGCAGCTCCTGGATGTCGAGCAGCCGGCAGGAGTCGCCGTTGATCTCGTACTCGCTCTCGCCGGAGCGGAACATCCGGCGGGTGATGGAGACCTCGGTGTACTCGATCGGCAGGGCGCCGTCGGTGTTGTCGATGGTCAGGGTGACCTCGGCCCGGCCCAGCGGCGCCCGCCCGGCGGTGCCGGCGAAGATCACGTCCTCCATCTTGCCGCCGCGCAGCGCCTTGGCGCCCTGCTCGCCGAGCACCCAGGCGATGGCGTCGACGACGTTGGACTTGCCGGAGCCGTTCGGGCCGACCACGCAGGTGATCCCGGGTTCCAGCTTCAGCGTCGTGGCGGAGGCGAAGGACTTGAACCCCTTCACCGTCAGGCTCTTGAGATACACCTTCTCGATCCTCGTCCGGTGGCCGCCGTACCGTCGCGGGCTGCGCGGACCTGGTAAACCCGCAGACTAACCCGGAACCGCGGCGGCCCGGGCACGCGACCCGCCCCGGCATGGTCCGCCGACCCGGCCCGAACCGCCCGTACCGGTCTTTCCCGGAACGGATCGGACGTAACCAAGGACACTGACCTCGGTCAATGATCACTTCCCGCGGGGAGCGCCCTCGACCAATGGCGGGCGGATCGGCGGGCGACAAGATCGAAAAACGGCGACCGGAGAGGGCCCGGACATGGCTGCGCGCCGGCACGAAAGTGTCGGCGCGCGATTTTGCGTGGTGCGATTCAGTTTTCCGACAACCGGAGATCAGGTCAGCGCCGGCTCCGCCAGACGCAGGAGGCCGTCCGCCTCCGTCGCGGCCGCCGCCAGCCGATCGTTCTCGGCGCGCAGACGCGTGATCTCGAACTCCAGTGCCTGAACCCTGGACCGCAGTCGGGTGACCTCGTCGAGCAGACGCCGGTCGGGCGCTGCACCTACGTGGCCGTAGAGGGCCTTCGCCATGCTGACTCCTTGATATGCGCTGCCGGAAAGGCCGGCCAACGCGCGCCCATTCGCTCGCGACTGCCATTCCCAGCGATTCTGGGCACGACCGGGCGCGACTGGCGACAACTCCATATTGAGCCGACACCCCCTCCTTCGTCAAGTTCCCGCAGGCCGTAGATCATCTCCACGTCGGCCTGACCACTTGTCGGGGGCTGCCACAAGGCTCGGACACGCTCTGTCCGGACCCCTTGACTGTACGCCGCGGATCACCGGATCGGCCCCCCACGCGAGCCGCCTTCGCCTTAACTCTTTCTTAGCCACGTTGCCGCAGGTCACGGCGCGCCCGTACGGTCAGCCCGGCCCGCAACCGACCCCCTGGGAGGCAGAGGCGTGTACGGCTGGACCGACGGCGACGACCCCGAGAACGCCCGCTGGCGGCAGGGACCACCGGCGGACAAGCCGGCCTGGTTGACCGACCGGCCGGCGCCCCGGTCGGCGTACCTGTTCGGGGACGAGCCGGACCAGCCGGACGACCAGTGGCACCACCAGTCCCGACGCGACCCGGCCACCGGCGGGCAGCCGGTCGACCTCGCGACGCACCGCGTCGGCGGGACCGGGCAGGTCCCGACCGGCGGACGGGGCCGGCACCGCTCGGCCCGCCGGGCGCCGCGGCGACTGCTGATCGGCGGCGCGGCCGCGGCCGCCACCCTGCTGGTCAGTCTCGGCGTCGGCGCCCTGGCGCTGCCGGGCCGCGACGACCCGGGCACCGACGCCGCCGCGGTCGACGACCTCGCCGCCGCCACTCCCGTCGTACCCGGCGAGACGGCGGAATCGGCCGATCCCCTGCTCGGCCTCTCGCCGAGCGCGGCGCCGACCACCGCCCGCCCGTCCCCCACGCCGAGCCGGACGGTCAGGCCGGCACCGGCGCCCAGCCGGACCACGGCCGCGTCGCGGAGCCAGCGCAGCGCCGCGCTCGCCGCGCCCCGCACCGCGGCCCCGGCCGTCGAGGGCGTCAGCGCCCAGGCGCAGGAGGTCGTCGACCTGGTCAACGCCGAGCGGGCCAAGGCCGGCTGCGCCGCGCTGAAGATCGACGACAAGCTGATGGCCGCCGCCCAGCGGCACAGCCAGGACCAGGCCGACCACCGGGAGATGTCGCACGACGGCAGCGACGGCAGCGACGTCGGGGACCGCCTCGACCGGGTCGGGTACGCGTGGCGGGCGTACGGGGAGAACGTGGCCTGGAACCAGAAGACCCCGGCCGAGGTGATGGACGCGTGGATGAACAGCCCCGGTCACCGGGCGAACATCCTGAACTGTTCCTTCACCGAGATCGGCGTGGGCGTCGCGACGAGCAACGGACCGTACTGGACGCAGGACTTCGGCACTCCGCGCTGAGGCGCGTCGCGCGGGGGGCGGCGCTCGTTTGACCGGGTGAGGTACGCCGAGGCGGGCGCGGCCCCGCGCACGGTCAGGGCAGGCGTACCCGATCGGGCGGCCGGGCGCCGCCCGCGACCCGGGAGCTGCCGATGCGGATCCGGCTGCCGTCGCCCGACGTCGGGTACGGTCCGCGCCGGGCGCTGCGCTCGCTCGTGGCGCTGGCGCTGCTCGCCTCGGCGTACGGGTGCCGGCTGGAGGTGACACCGCCGGGCGCGCCCACCCCGTGGCCGACCGCGTCGGCCCGGTACTGGCGCTGGCAGTGGCAGCTCAGCGGGCCGCTCGACACGGACGTGGACGCGGACGTGTTCCTGCTCGACGCGGTGCGTACCACCGCCGCCGAGACGTCCGCGCTGCGCGAACGGCACCGCCGGCTGGTGTGCCAGGTCAGCGTCGGCGCGTACGCCCGGACGGACCCGGACGCGGACCGCTACCCGGCGGCGGTACGCGGCGCCGCCGGCACGCGGCCGGGCGTGCGATGGGTGGACGTGCGGCGGTGGGACGCCCTGCGCCCGATCCTGGCCGACCGGTTCCGGCTGTGCCGGGGCAAGGGCTTCGGCGCGGTGGCGCTCGCGGACGCCGACGGGTACGCCCACCGGCCGGGCTTCCCCCTCGACTTCGACGACCAGGTGCTGTTCAACCGGCGGGCGGCCGCGCTGGCCCGCTCCCTGGGCCTGTCCCCGGGGCTGCTGGGCGGCGTTCCGCAGGTCGCCGCGCTGGCGCCGGACTTCGACTTCGCGGTCAACGAGGAGTGCGTCCGGCTGCGTGAGTGCGACCGGCTGCTGCCGTTCACCGAGGCGGGCAAGCCGGTGTTCCACGTCGAGTACGCGGGCGACCCGGCGGACTTCTGCGTGACCACGGTGGGCTACGGCTTCGCGTCGATGCGCAAGACCCGCGAGCTGACCGCCTGGCGGGCCCCCTGCCCGCCCGCCCCCTGACCGAGGTGAGCGCGACCACCACCGACCGGAACGTCCACGCCATCACGAGGAACGTCAGGGCCAGCACGAACGCCATCACCAGCGGTAGCTTCTGGCGGATGTGCGCACGGCGCGGGGACATCCGGGTCCGGCCCCGGCTCGTCCCGGAGGTCGTGGGGCGCGGCCGTTCGGCCCGGCGAACCACACCGAACAGATGAAATGGGCAAAAAGCGGCGCGGGCGGGTGCGCCGCGCCGGTGCCGACCCGGAGCTTTTCCCCGGGTCAGCCCCGGAGCGCCCCTCGGGGCCGGGGCTGGCAGCGCGGGCAGCTGTACGAGGAGCGGTTCATGAACGCCTCCCGCCGCATCGGCGCCCCGCACCGCCGGCACGGCTCACCCTCCCGCCCGTACGCGTTGAGCGAGCGGTCGAAGTAGCCGCTCTCGCCGTTGACGTTGACGTAGAGCGCGTCGAAGCTGGTGCCACCCTGCGTGATCGCCTCGCCGAGCACGTCCCGGACGTGGCCGAGCAGCCGCAGCGCGGCCGGTCGGGTCAGCGCGTCGGTCGGCCGGGCGCCGTGCAGCCGCGCCCGCCACAGCGCCTCGTCGGCGTAGATGTTGCCCACCCCGGAGATCAGGGTCTGGTCGAGCAGCGCCCGCTTGACCTCGGTACGCCGCCGGCGCAGGGCGGCGACGAAGTCGGCGTCGGAGAACTCCGGGTCCATCGGGTCGCGGGCGATGTGCGCGATCTCGGCGGGCAGCCCGGCCCCGCCGTCGGACACCGACAGCCCGCCGAACGTGCGCTGGTCGACGAAGCGCAGCTCGGGGCCGTCGTCGGCGAACCGGAACCGCACCCGTAGGTGCAGCTCGTCGGCGGCGGTGGCCGGCTGGAGCAGGAGCTGGCCGGACATGCCGAGGTGGCCGACGATCGCATCGCCGCTGTCCAGCGGCAGCCACAGGTACTTGCCGCGCCGGCGCACCTCGCGCACCGTCCGCCCGGTCAGCACGTCGGCGAAGTGGGCCGGCCCGGGCAGGTGCCGGCGGACGGCCCGCGGATGGCGGACCTCCACGGCGGCGATCCGGCGCCCCGGGACCCACCGGGCCAGTCCCTGCCGGACGGTCTCGACCTCGGGCAGCTCAGGCACGGCCCGCCTCGGCCACCCCGGCGTCCACCGGGCTCCCAAGGCCCCCGGCCTCCCCCGCACCGTCCGGGTTCCCGGCGGCGTCCGCAGCCTGGCCGGCCGCCTCGGCGGCCTCCCGCTCGGCCTGCTCCCGCTCGGCCTGAGCCGTGAGCTCCCGCCACGCGGACTCGGCGGCCCGCTGCTCGGCCTCCTTCTTGCTCCGGCCCTCCGCCCCGCCGTAGCGGTTGCCGGCGACCACCACCCAGGCGGTGAACGTCTTGAGATGGTCCGGCCCCGTGCCCTCGATGCGGTAATCGGGGACGCCCAGCCCGAGGGCGGCGGTGAGCTCCTGGAGGCTGGTCTTCCAGTCCAGCGCCGCGCCCCGCCGGGCCGACTCGGCCATCAGCGGGTCGAACAGGCGGTGGATCACGAGGGCGGCGGTGTCCAGCCCGTACTGGAGGTAGATCGCGCCGAGCAGGGCCTCCAGGGTGTCGGCGAGGATGCTCGCCTTGTCCCGCCCGCCGGTGCTCTCCTCCCCCTTGCCCAGCAGCAGGTACGCGCCGAGCCCGGCGGGGCCCAGGCCCCGCGCCACGTCGGCCAGCGCCCGCATGTTGACCACGCTGGCCCGCAGCTTCGCGAGCTGCCCCTCCGGCAGGTCGGGGTGGTTCTGGAACAGCGCGGTGGTGATCACCACGCCGAGCACCGAGTCGCCGAGGAACTCCAGCCGCTCGTTGGTGGGCAGGCCGCCGTTCTCGTACGCGTACGAGCGGTGGGTCAGCGCCCGCTCCAGCAGCTCCGGGTCGATCGAGACACCGAAGGCCGCCTCGAGGTGGCCGACGGGAGCACGCCGCCGCTTGTCGTTGGTCATGGTGCGGTTACCTTCTCGTTCGCGACTGGGCGGTCCGCGCGCCGCGTTCCCCGCCCGACCGGGAGGGGACGCGCCGCGCCGGGCCGGGACCGGACGGTCACCGGCTCACCCCGGTCTCGGTGGTGCGTTCGATGTGGTCGTCAGGGGACAGCCCGGCCTCCGGCGCGCCGGCCAGCAGCGCGGCGACCGTGTCGGTGGCCCCACGCCGCCGCAGATGGGCGGCGAGGGCGATCCCGGAGGCGACGTCGTCGCCGCGCGCCGCGCCGTGGCACACCACCACCGTGCCCGCGACGCCGAGCAGGGCGGCGGCCCGGGGGACGCCTCCGCTGGCCGGTGGGCCACCGGCCATCGCGTACGCGCCCTCGATCGCCTTGAGCAGGACGTTGCCGGTGAAGCCGTCGGTCACCACGACGTCGGCGCGGGTGCCGGACGCCAGGTCGTACCCCTCGACCAGGCCGACGTAGCGCGCCCCGCAGGGCAGCACGGCGGCGGCGAGCGCGGGGTCGGCGGCCCGACGCAGCCGGTCCCCCTTCCCCGTCTCGGTGCCCACCGACAGCAGCCCGACCCGGGGCTCGGCGACGCCGTGCGCGACGGCCGAGTAGGCCGCGCCCAACACGGCGTGCCGGGCCAGGGTGGCCGGTCCGGGTTCCAGGGAGCCGCCGACGTCGAGCAGGACCACCGGACCGGCGAGCGCCGGCAGGGTGGCGACCAGCGCCGGCCGCCGCACGTGCGGCCACCGGCCGAGGGCGAGGGCCGCGGCGGTCACGGTGGCGCCGGTGGCGCCCGCGGAGACCACCGCGTCGGCGATGCCGTCGCGGACGGCGGTGACCGCCGACCGGACGGTGCTCTCGGCGCGGGCGGCGACGGGGTGATCGGCCATGCCGACGGCGGAGCGCACCGGCCGGACCGCGACCCGGGCGCGCTGCGCCGGGTCGAGGGCACCGATCAGCTCGTCGGCGGCCTCGGCCGGGCCGACGAGCAGGAGGTGCAGGTCCGGGTCGGCGCGCATGGCCCGCAGAGCGCCGTCAACCACGACGGCGGGAGCGTCGTCCCCGCCGAGGAGGTCAACGGCGATCCGCGCGGTGCCCGGCTCCAGCGGGACGCCGACCGGAACGGGCCGGCCGGCGGCGGCCGGAGCCGGGACACCGGGCGATCGCCAGTATGCGCGCGTCACCCGACCGGGGGTCGGGGACGTCACTCGGCGTCCAGGTCAGACCTCGAGGACCTGGCGGCCCTTGTAGGTGCCGCAGACGGAGCAGGCGGCGTGCGGCAGCTTCGCCGACTTGCACTGCGGGCAGGCCACGGTCGCGACCGCCGCGGTCTTCCACTGCGCCCGGCGGGACCGGGTGTTGCTGCGCGACATCTTGCGCTTGGGGACGGCCACGGTTCTTACTCCTCTTTACGGGTCAGTTGCGACAGGCCCGCCCAACGCGGGTCGATCTGCTGGTGGCTGTGGTCGGCCGGCAGATCGTCCCAGTGCACCCCGCAGTCGGGGCACAAGCCTGGGCAGTCCTCCCGGCAGAGCGGGTTGGTCGGCAGCGCCAGCACCACCGCGTCCCGCAGCGCCGGCTCCAGGTCGATCAGATCGCCCTGCATCCGGCCCACCTCGTCCTCGTCGGTCGTGGAGTCCGTGGTGCTGTTCTCGTACGCGTACAGCTCCTGGATCCGGACGACCACCGAGTCGTCGATCTCGCGCAGGCAGCGGCCGCACTCGCCCTTGACGGGACCGCTGACGGTCCCGGAGACGAGCACGCCCTCGGACACCGACTCCAGCCTCAGGTCGAGGTCGAGGTCAGCGCCCTCCGGCACGGCGATCAACTCCACGCCGAGGTCCGCCGGTGCCGGCACGACCCGCTTGACCGTACGCAACGCGCCAGGTCGGCGCGGCAGGTCCCTCGTGTCGAGGACCAGCGGCGACCTGGGGTTGAGTGGGCTTGGCGAGTGTTTGGGCATAGTCAGACTCCGGCCGGTGAGAGGCCGACAAAAAAGGTTACCTGGGCGACCGCCGGACCGTCGAACCGGGGGCGACGCCCGCCCCGCCTGTCGGCTGCTGAGGTGCCGGTCAGAAGGGTAGCGGGCGCTCCGCCTCGTCGCCCGCGAAGGTACCGATCTCGCGCAGGGCGTGCATCTTGTCCCGGCCGCGCTCGATCGAGGCGAGGGCCCGGGTGAGGAACTGCTCGAAGTTGGCCAGCGCGGTGTCGACGTAGTCGTCGACCTCCTCGCGCAGCCGCTGCGCCTCCGCCCGGGCCTCGGCGATGATCCGGGCACCCTCGTGCTCGGCGGAGACGGTGATCTCGTTCACCGACACCAGCCGCGCGTGTTCCGCCTCACCCTCACTGATGATCCGGTCGGCCTCCCGCTTGCCGGCCTCCATGATCTTGTCCCGCTCCTCCAGCAGGGCGGCGGCCCGGCGCAGCTCGACCGGCAGCTCGGCGCGCAGCTCGTCGAGGGTGGCGATCAGCTCACCCCGGTCGAGCATGCAGTTGTTCCGGGACATCGGGACGGACCGGGCCGTCTCCACCATGGCGATCAGTTCGTCGATTCGGTCGAGCGGGTCCACCGGTACCTCACTCCTGTCGTTCGTCGGCCGATCTACATGATGCGGGTTGGCGCCCGGTTCCCGCTTCCACCCATCATGTCGTGCCCGGGCGACAGCCCGGCGGCGCGCCCCGCCCCGGCGCGTCGGGCGAGTCGCGCCCCGACGCCGGCGGATCGGGCGACTCGCGCCCCGACACCGGCGGATCGGGCGAGTCACGCCCCGACGCCGGCTCGACGCGGCGTCAGGAGCGGGTGCCGGGGCCCAGCCGGGCCTGGAGCTCCTCACGGACCCGGTCGGGGACGTGCGGGGAGACGTCGCCGCCCCACTTCGCCACGTCCTTGACCAGGCTGGAGGAGAGGAACGAGTAGAGCGGGTTGGTCGGCATGAAGAGCGTCTCGACGCCGGCCAGCCCGATGTTCATCTGGGCCATCTGGAGCTCGTAGTCGAAGTCGCTGACCGCCCGCAGGCCCTTGACCAGCACGCTGGCCTGCTGGGCGCGGCAGAAGTCGACCAGCAGCCCCCGGAACGACTCGACCCGCACGTTGGCGTACGAGGCGGTGACCTCCCGGAGCATGTCGATCCGCTCCTCGACGGTGAACAGGCCGCTCTTCGACTGGTTCACCAGCACGCCGACGATCACCTCGTCGAAGAGGCGGGCGGCCCGCCCGATGATGTCGAGGTGTCCATTGGTCACCGGGTCGAAGGAGCCGGGACACACCGCACGTCTCATGAGCGGCGACCGTACCAAAGGGTGGTCTCGCCGTACCGGCGGCTGCGTTCCCCGGTGACACCCGGCACCCAGGCGACCGGCCCGCTCCGGCTGGACCGCTCCACCACCACGAGGGCGTCCGCGGCAAGCCAGCCGTTGTCGACCAGCACGGCCAGCATCGCGGTGACGTCGGCGTCGGACACGGCGTACGGGGGGTCGGCGAAGACCACGTCGTACGGGCCGCCGTCCGGCACCGTCGCCAGCACCGTGGCGACCCGGCCGGTCACCAGTCGGGCGGCCGGGGCGGCCCGCAGCGCGGCGACGTTCTCCCGGATCACCCGGGCGGCCCGCGCGTCGGACTCGACCAGCAGCACGTGCGCCGCTCCCCGGGACAGCGCCTCCAGCCCGACGGCCCCGGAGCCCGCGTACAGGTCGGCGAAGCGCGCCCCCTCCAGGTCGACGTCGGCCTGCACCGCGCTGAACAGCGCCTCCCGGACCCGGTCAGAGGTGGGTCGGGTGCCGGCGCCGGGGGGCGCGGCGATCCGCCGCCCGCCCAGCGTCCCGGCCACGATCCGGGTCACCGCGTGCTCCCGCTCATGCCCCTGACGCTACGCGACGCCTGGGCACCGACAGACGCCCCGGGCCGCCATGATCGCGCTCCACGACAATACTGTTGCGTTTAGCGCCGTGAGCGGGAGGCAAGTCCCTTCTCGAAGACTGTGATGTTGGCGTGGAAGGTGTAGGTCTGCGTGGTTGCGGGGTGCTGGCTCACTGCTGTTCGCTCGACGAAGGCCTGCGTTCCGCAGCTCCGCATCGATGTAGTCCGCGAATCTGGGCTTTGAGCTGGGCAAACACCTATTGGCCGGTGACCTGGCGTGTCACAAGGCCGTGGTGTTCGCGCTGGCCAGGCGGTTGCGGGTGCGGCGTCGAAGACGCGGGGCGGTTCGGTGATCCGCAGCTTCGCGAGTAGGGCCTTCTGGGGTTGGGACAGCTCGGTACGCTGGGCGAACGTGCCGGCGGGGCCGGTGAACACGCCGAGGTGCAGCCGGTCGATCTCGGTGCGGATCGCCGTCCAGGTGCGGCCGGTCTCGGTCTCGGCGACCCGGATGAGTAGCAGGGCCAGCCAGCAGAGCAGGATGTGGGCGCGGATGCGGTCCTCGCGGCGGTGGAATACCGGGCGCAGGTCGAGGGTGGTCTTCATGTCGCGCCAGCCGCGTTCGACGTCGATGACGAACCGGTCGTCGGTGTCGATGTCTACTTCTTTGGCCTGCAGGTTCTGTGCGGCGGTGGCGTAGCGACCCTGCCGTGCGAGGGCGGCGGCCCGTCGAGCAGCCACGCCCCGCCCAGTGGCCGTGACTCGACGAACGACAGCCCGGCCGGCGCGGCCGCCGCGAGGGCGTCGGCCGGGTCCAGCAGTCGCGACAACGCGTCGACCAGCCGGCGCACCCCGGCCACGTCGAGTTGGTCCTCACGGCCGAACGAGTACAGCACCCGCGTCTTGGACGCCTTCGCGACCGGATCCCACTCCTTGTGGGCCAGCTGCAGGTAGCGGACCGCCTGCCCGTCCCGCGTCTTGCGGGTCGACGCCTTTACGTTCGGCTATGGCCGGCGCTATCCCCGGGTGTCCCGTCCCCGGGTGTTCGCCGCGCGCGCCGCCCACGCGCCGGAACTGCCGCTGGTCCGGCTGCGCAGCCGCGCCGAGGTCCGCCGGTGGCTGGCCCGCCTGCCCACCTTCTGAGCGCCCCGCACTCCGCGCCTCGCGCCGTCCCTTCCGGCCCGGTTCGCTGCGTATCCCAGCCGTTTTCGGGCCCTGTGTCGGTGGGGGACGAACGCCGCGGGTACCGGGGCCGGTTGAATTTGTTGCGCGAAGTGAACCCGCTGCTACGGTCCGGCCGTGAGATAGCAGGGGGGGGTGAGGGGGTGAGCGTGTTGGGCGACGAGGGACTGCGGGCCGAGATGCGGCGGCGTCATGGGTGAAATGGTGCCCTTGAACGAGGGTGCCCTGGCGCGGCGGGTGGAGTTGCTGGGGGGAACATCGTGCTCGGAACCTTCGGTCAACTGGCGGGGAAGTCGCGTAGCTGGGTGGCCTTCATGGTCGGCGGGTGGGGCGGGTGTCCCTCCGGTACGAGATCCATGCCTGACGGATGAGGCTGCGGATGGTGACGATGGCGTCGGCGAGGTCGGCGAGGTCGAAGTGAGCGTTGGCCACGTCTTCTTTGCGTTCGTAGCAGTGTTGTAGCCGGTTGAAGGTGTTGTGCCAGGCGTTCGTGGGTTCGGTGTGCCACCGCCGGGTGGCCTGGACCGGGGCCTTCGACGCCCTCGCGGGCGATCTCGCCGGTCGGCCTGCGGGCGGTGAGCAGGGCCTCCGTCACCGTATCGGGGTCAACCCGGAGGAGACCGGCACTGATTTGGTTCCGGGCATGAGCGGCGGTCAGCGCGGCTGATCCGGGGCGGGGAAGGAGCGTTGCGCGTTGGCCGCCGCCGTTCCGACCGTTGAGCTCCCCGAGAGTTCGATGCGGGTTTTGGAAGGGTTCACCGGGATGAAGTTGTCCCGGGCGAAGCTGCCGTTGTTGTGGCAGGACATCGGCACGGCCGAGGTGCTGGAGCATCGGGTGCGTACGGTGCTTGGTCCGTTGCTGGAGCAGACGATCAAGGCGGTCGGGGAGGCGGGAGAGGGCGAGGTCTTCGACCGGTTCGTGGCCCAGACCGTTCCGTTCGTGAAGAAGATGGCCGAGACGGCTGACCTGCTGCTCGCCGTGATCGAGGCGGAGAAGAACTTCTTCCTCGAGACGGAGAAGGGCAAGCGTCTGGCGATCGCCATGTTCAGCTTCATGCAGGCCGAGTTCGCCGTCGCCTTCGCGATGTGGTTCTGGAATCCGGTGGGGGCGGCGGCACACATCGCCCAGACACGGTCCATCATCCAGGCGATCCTGCGTTCGGCGTTGGTCCGCTCGGCGGCGAGCAGCACGGCTATGCAGATGTTGTTCATGCCGGGTTCTGCGCTGCTGGCCGAGGTGTCGATGATGACCGACGGTCTGCAGTCCGGGGTGAACTGGTCGGCGGTCGGTAAGCAGGCGGCGTACGCGGGGGCGGTGGCGTTCCTCAGCACGGTGGCGGGGCCGGCGTTGGGTAAGGTCGCCGGCGCTGTCGCCGGCGCTGTCAGCAAGCTGGGCGTGTCGGATGCCACCAAGATTCTGTTGACCGATGTGCTGACGCGGCCCGTGACGGAGACCCTCGGGGAGGGGCTCTTCGGTATCGGTGCCAGCTTGATGGTCGAGGGGTACTACGACTTCGACAATCTTGGTGCGGACCTTCTTTCCGGGGCGCTGTCGGGGGCGGGGGGGTCGGCCGCGAGCGTGTTCGGGTTCCTCTTGAGTCGCGCCGTGATGCAGCCCGGGGTGCAGGTGCCTCGTATCGATTTCACGCCGGACGGTAGGCCGGTCATGCCGGTGGGGGCGACACCGGTTGGTGGGGACACGTCCACGGGCTACCAGAGCGGGGTCGATGATCCGACGGCTGTGGGTGCCGGCACGCAGGCCCTGCCGCCCACGCCGCCGCCCACCCCGCCGCCGCTGCCGGCAGTGAACATGCCCACGCCGAAGCTGAACCTGCCCACGCCGAAGCTGGACCTGCCCATGCCGAAGCTGGACCCGTCGGTGCCGTCGGTGCCGTCGTGGTCGGTGCCGTCGTGGTCGATGCCGGCTGCGCCGGCGCCGCAGTGGGTTGTGGCAGCTGGTGCGCCGGTGGTCGAGCAGTGGCATCGGTTCCAGCAGGAACTTGCAGACCGCTACGGTGGGCTGCTGGCCGGGACGGGGCAGGCACGGCAGTTCCTGGCCGCGCTTGCCGTGCCGGTCGAGCAGGTGTTCACCGAGTGGGCCGACGCGCGGCAGAACGACCCGGCCGTCCCGGCTTTCCTGTCTCAGGTCGGTCTGCCCGCCACCGCCCTGACCAGCCAGATCCTGTTCGGTGTCCGGGACCAGGCGGTCGCCTGGATCACCGAAACGCTCGCGGGGATGGTCCCGGCGGGCGGGCAGGTCCCGGCGGCGGTACGTCCGGAGCAGCTTGTCGACGCGCTGCGGGCGGAGTTCGACCGGCAGGCGCTGCGCGTGACCGCGGACCTGGCCGCCGAACACCACATCGACCAGTTCGCCGCCGGCCTACCGACGGGCCCCGGCACGCCGACAGGCCCCGGCACGCCGACGGGCCCTGGCACGTCGTCGGCCGCTGGCACGTCGTCGGCCGCTGGCACGTCGTCGGCCGCTGGCGTGCCGGCAGGCGCTGGCGTGTCGGCAGGCGCCGGGGCGGCGGCGGTGCCGTCCGCCGCCGTGATCGAGGTGGTCAAGAGCGCGGTGCGGGACCATGTGGCCCGGAGCCTCGCCCCGATCCTCGGCGCCACCCCACTACCCACCGCACCACCCACCGCACCACTGACCGCGCTGCTCGCCGCGGCGGCCAGTCCCGGCGCCGGGCAGGTCAACGCCGTGGCGAACGTGGTCCGGCAGGTGGTCACCGACCTGCCCGCCCGTTTCACGGCCGCGGCCATTCCCGACACCACCGCAGCGCACACCACCGCGTCCCCGGCGGACACCCCGGCACACCGGCGTACCGACGCGCCGCCGGTGCCGGTGACTCCCGAGCAGCACACCGCAGCCGCGACCAGCCTGGCAGTAAAGCAGTTCACCGCCCTGGCCGACCAGTACGACGTCAAGCCGGCCAACCACCCCTTCGCCAAATCGTTCCAACAGGACTGGGTCAACGGATACCACCAGGTCCTCGCCCAGGCCGCCGGCAGCGCCACGCCCGCGACCCCCAGCACGCCGGCTGTGCCCAGCACGCCCGGCACGCCCAGCACGCCCAGCATGCCGGGCACTTCGGGTACGTCCGGCACGCCGGGTACGTCCGGCACGCCGGATGCGGCCGGCGCCCGCAGTACGGTGCCCGGTGGCGCTGCCCCCCGCACCGACGGCACGCCGAACCAGGACCACACCAGCGACAGGACGTCGGTCAATGACACGTCCGTCTCCGGTTACGACAGCATCTTCAGCCGCGATGGCAGGCCCGACGACA
>NZ_JBDPMC010000051.1:0-48651 GCF_039871625.1 Micromonospora sp. B11E3
CGAGCCTTCTTCGTTCGCGACTGCGGGGCTTGGTCGCTGCGCTCCCGCACTCCTCGCGCTCACCGAGCCTTCTTCGTTCGCGACTGCGGGGCTTGGTCGCTGCGCTCCCGCACTCCTCGCGCTCACCGAGCCTTCTTCGTTCGCGACTGCGGGGCTTGGTCGCTGCGCTCCCGCACTCCTCGCGCTCACCATCGTTCCGAATCCTTCCGAGGTGAAGACCTCGAGCAGTGTGGAGTGGGCGACCCGGCCGTCGACGACGTGCGCGGCGGGCACTCCCCCGCGCACCGCCCGCAGGCAGGCCTCCATCTTGGGGACCATCCCCGACTCCAGGGACGGCAGCAGCCTCGCCAGCTCGTCGGCGGTGATCTCGCTGACCAGGCTGTCGGTGTCGGGCCAGTTCGCGTACAGGCCCGGCACGTCGGTGAGGACCACGAGCTTGCGGGCGTCCAGCGCGATCGCGAGCGCGGCGGCGGCGGTGTCGGCGTTGAGGTTGTGCAGCACCCCGTCGGCGTCCGGCGCGACGGTGGAGATCACCGGGATGCGGCCGGCGGCGATCAGGTCCGCCACGGCGGAGACGTCCACCGACTCGACGTCGCCGACCAGCCCGACGTCGACCGGCTGCCCGTCGACGTACGCGGGGCGGCGCACGGCGGTGAACAGGCCGCCGTCCTCGCCGGAGAGGCCCACGGCGAACGGGCCGTGCGCGTTGATCAGGCCGACCAGTTCCCGGCCGACCTGACCGACCAGCACCATCCGGACGACGTCCATCGCCTCCGGGGTGGTGACCCGCAGGCCGCCCCGGAACTCGCTGTCGATGCCGAGCCGGCCGAGCATCGCCGAGATCTGCGGCCCGCCGCCGTGCACCACGACCGGCCGGAGGCCGGCGTAGCGCAGGAAGACCATGTCGGCGGCGAAGGCCCGCTGGAGTTCGGGGTCGACCATGGCGTTGCCGCCGTACTTGACCACGACGGTGGCGCCGGAGAACCGGGCCAGCCAGGGCAGCGCCTCGATCAGCGCCTCGGCCTTGGCCTGCGCCCGGGTGAGGTTTGCGGAGAGACTCATGAGGAGTACGCCGAGTTCTCGTGCACGTACGCGTGCGACAGGTCGTTGGTCCAGATCGTCGCCGCCGCGTCGCCGGCGTGCAGGTCGATCCGGATGGTGACGTCCCGGCCGGCGAGGTCGACCTTGGAGCGGTCCTCGGCGGCGGCGCCCGAGCGGCACACCCAGACCCCGTTGACCGCCACGTCCACGCCGTCCGGCTCGAACGCCGCGGCGGTGGTGCCCACGGCGGCGAGGATGCGGCCCCAGTTCGGGTCGTTGCCGAACAGCGCGGTCTTGACCAGGTTGTTGCGGGCCACCGACCGACCCACCTCGACCGCGTCGTCCTCGTCGGCGGCGCCGACCACCTCGACGGCGATCTGCTTGGTGGCCCCCTCGGCGTCCGCGACCAACTGCTGGGCCAGGTCGTGGCACGCGGCGGTGACCGCGTGGGTCAGCTCCGCCTCGGTGGGCTCGATGCCGGACGCCCCGCTGGACAGCAGCAGCACCGTGTCGTTGGTGGACATGCAGCCGTCGGAGTCGACCCGGTCGAAGGTGAGCCGGCAGGCGGCGCGCAGCGCGGCGTCGAGCGCGTCCGGCCCGGCCACCGCGTCGGTGGTCAGCACGCAGAGCATCGTCGCCAGGCCGGGGGCGAGCATTCCCGCGCCCTTGGCCATGCCACCGACCGTCCAGCCGCCGCCGGCCACCACGGTGGTCTTCGGTCGGGTGTCGGTGGTCATGATCGCCTCGGCCGCCGCGGCGCCGCCGTCGCGGGACAGGCCGCGCGCGGCCGCCCGTACGCCGGAGAGCAGTTTCGGCATCGGCAGCCGCTCGCCGATCAGCCCGGTGGAGCAGACCGCCACCTCGCCCGCGCCGAGCATCAGCCGGGGGCTCAGCGAGGTCAGCACCGTGGCGGTGTGCTCGGCGGTGGCGTGGGTGTCCTGGAAACCGGCCGGGCCGGTGCAGGCGTTCGCGCCGCCGGAGTTGAGGATCACGGCCCGGACCACGCCGCCGCGGACCACCTGTTGGCTCCACAGCACCGGCGCGGCCTTGACACGGTTGGCGGTGAAGACGCCGGCGACCCCGGCGTCCGGGCCGTCGTTGACGACGAGGGCGACGTCGCCGGCGCCGCTGGCCTTGAGCCCGGCGGCGACGCCGGCCGCCCGGAAGCCCCGGGGGGTGGTGACGGTCACTGTGCCGACCTTTCGTTCGCGACTGCGGGGCTCCGCTCCGCTGCACTCCTCGCGCTCACCGGTGCCGACCTTTCGTTCGCGACTGCGGGGCTCCGCTCCGCTGCACTCCTCGCGCTCACCGGTGCCGACCTTTCGTTCGCGACTGCGGGGCTCCGCTCCGCTGCACTCCTCGCACTCACGGTGCCACTCCGTAGATGGACAGGCCGGTGGTCTCGGGGAGGCCGAGCATGAGGTTGGCGTTCTGCACGGCCTGGCCGGCGGCGCCCTTGCCGAGGTTGTCGACGGCGCTGACCACGATCACCCGCCCGGAGTCCACGTCGACGGTCGCCTGCAGGTGGCAGGAGTTCGACCCGAGGGTGGCGGCCGTGTGGGGCCACGCCCCCTCGGGCAGCACGTGCACGAACGGCGCGTCCGCGTACGCCTCGGTGAGCACCGCGCGGGGGTCGGCGGCGCCGGTCGGCACGGCGATGACCGTGGCGAGGATGCCGCGCGGCATCGGCGCCAGCACGGGGGTGAGCGACAGGCTGGCCGCCCCGGTGGCCTGCTTGATCTCCGGCACGTGCTGGTGGGCGCCGACCTTGTACGGCGACAGGTCCCCCATCACCTCGCTGCCGAGCAGGTGGGCCTTGGCGGCCCGGCCCGCGCCGGAGGTGCCGGAGGCGGCGACCGCGACCACGTCGGCGGGCGCGACCGCGCCGGCCGCGACCAGCGGCGCGAGGGCGAGCGTGACGGCGACGGCGTAGCAGCCGGTGTTCGCCACCCGGGTCGCGGCGGCGATCGCCGCGCGCTGGCCGGGCAGCTCGGGCAGCCCGTACGTCCAGGCGCCCGCGTGGGCGCCGCCGTAGTATCGCGCCCAGGCGGCCCCGTCGCGCAGCCGGTGGTCGGCGCCGAGGTCGACCACCCGGACCGTCTCCGGCAGGGCCGCGGCCAGGGCGGCGGACTCGCCGTGCGGCAGGGCCAGGAAGACCAGGTCCGCGTCGGCCAGGGCCGCCGGATCGGTCGCGCCGAGCGTCAGGTCCAGCCCCGCGAGCTGCGGGTGTACGGCGGCGACGGGCTGGCCGGCCTGGCTGTGCGCGGTGGCGGCGACCAACTCGAACTCGGGGTGACCGGCGATCAGGCGCAGCAGCTCGCCCCCGGCGTAGCCGCTCGCCCCGGCGACCGCAACTCGGATACCCATACCCACCTCCGCATGACTATACGGAAGAGGTTAGCAGGACCAGCAACGGCGCTGCAACTTCATACAGTGTGCTGCATGAATTTCGACCGCGGGCCCGCCTGACCGCCCTTTGGCGACCGGAACGCCGGGTTCCTCAGCCCTCGCGCGGCACGCCGGGCGGCGGGGCGATCTTTCTCGGGTACAGCCGCCAACTGATGGCGTTCGAGGTGGCCACGCCGGCCAGCACCAGGGCGGCGCCCGCGGCCACCAGCACGGGCGGCAGCACGAGGGTCACCGGGGCCAGGGCCGTGAGCGCCAGCAGGCCGATCGGCCTCGACCAGGAGACCCGGCTGAACGCCGCGTAGTCGAGCATCGACCGGCCGAGCAGGAACAGCGCCGGCCCACCGAGGATGACGAAGCCCCAGGACGTCGCCGTCTCGCCGGAGGGCTGTGAGATGGTCAGCTTGTCCCCCACCGCGCTGACCGCGACGCCGATGACCATGATCAGGTGCGCGTACGACGCGACGTCGCCGACGTAGGCCGGCACCCGGGACGACGCGATGGCGGTGGGGAGGATCTCGCCCGCCCGGTAGTAGTAGATCTGCCAGAACAGCACGGTGATCACGAACGCCACCACCAGGGCGAACGTCCGCTCGCGCTCGAAGCCGTACGGGCTGAACTGGATGCCCGAGGTCAGGATGCTCTCCCCGAAGGCGATGATGAGCACCTGCCGGTAACGCTCCGTCAGGTGCTCCTCCGCGATCGGCTGACCCCGCAGCCCGGCCCGGCCCAGCCAGGGCGTCGGGAAGTCGAGCAGCCCGCCGGCGTAGTCGATGAGGACCGCCAGGGTCCACCAGGCCAGTCGCGCCCCGTCCCGGGCGAAGATCCCGGCGATCCACGGGACGGCCGACAGGCACGCCCAGAAGACGATCCGGATGCTGACCCGGCGCGGGTACGAGTTCCCGCCGAACAGCACGAGCCAGAGATGCCGGAGCACCCCGATGGCGACGACCACCCCCGCGAAGACGCCCCCGCCCGTCTCCAGGGCGCGCGGCACCGCGGCGGCCGCCAGCAGGGCGCCGAGCATGGTCACGATGACCATGACCTGGATCATCGGGCGGGTGGGGTCGTACCGGTTGGCCGTCCAGGCCATGCGATACCAGAGCCACCAGAGGGCCAGGGTCAGCACCAACGCCGAATAGAAGCCATGCCAAGTCAGCTGCTCGACCAGCCGGTCGGAGAGGCGGGTGAGGGCGAAGACGAGCACCACGTCGAAGAGCAGCTCGACGAAGCCCGCCCGGCTGGGGGGCTCGCGGCTCCCCGGCAACTCGGCCGGCTTACCCCGCACATCCACGTGAGTTTGCCCTACTTTTGCCCGTTTGACCCAGTATCCCACCCGCGCTCACCACGCGAGGTGGAGCCAGGGGATTCGACGAGCGGGAGCCTCCCGCGACACCTGCGCCGGGTGCCGCGGACCCGGAGGACACGGTTGACAGAGGCCCCTTGCCATGCGGAACGCGCTGACAAGGGGCCCCTGCTCACACCTCAGGCGCCGCGCAGGGTGGCGCCGAAGCGCTCCGCCGCGCGGGCGACCGCCGCGTCACGGGCGGCCACCGCCTCCTCGACCGTCAGCGTCCGGTCGGGGGCGCGGAAGGTGAGCTTGTACGCCAGCGACTTGCGCCCGGCGCCGAGCTGCTCCGAGGCGTACACGTCGAACAGGCGCACGGCCTCCAGCAGCTCCCCGGCGCCGGCGACCAGGGCCCGCTGGACCTCCGCCGCCGGCACCGACTCGTCCACCACCAGGGCCACGTCGATCAGCGCCGGCGGGAACGTGGAGACCGTCGGCGCCGGGACGACCGGCGCGGCCGGCAACGCGTCCAGGTCCAGCTCCATGGCGCAGGTGCGCCGGGGCAGCTCCAGCGACGCCACCACGGCGGGGTGCAGCTCGCCGGCGTGACCGACCACGGCCCCGTCGACCAGCAGCTCGGCGCAGCGGCCGGGGTGCCAGGGGGCGTACTCGGCGGCCCGTACCTCGACCTGGTCGGCCGGGATACCGGCGGCGGCGAGCACCGTCCGGCCGGCCTCGATCGCGTCCGCCCAGCCCGCCGGCCGGCCGGCGCCCCACCAGCCGGCGGGCTCCACGTCCCCGGCCAGCACCGCGGCGACGTGCCGCGGCTGGTGCGGCACGACCGCGTCGGCGGCGGCGAGCTCGGCGTCCGTCGGCCGCCGGTCCACGCCCATGGCCGGCGGCACGCCGGCACCGGGCCGCGGGTGGAACACCGTGCCGATCTCGTACAGGGACACGTCGCGCAGGCCCCGGCCGAGGTTGCGCTTGAGGATGCCGAGCAGCGGGCCGAGCAGCGTGGTGCGCAGCAGCGGCTCCTCCTCCGACAGCGGGTTGGCCACCCGCACCGCGGCGCGGCGCGCGTCGCCGGCCGGCAGGCCGAGCAGGTCGGGCAGCTCGCGGGACACGAACGGGTGGGCCAGCACCTCGACGTACCCGCGCTCGGCGAGCGACCGGGCCACGGCCCGGCGGCGCCGCTGCTGCCAGGTCAGCCCCCGGCCGGGCGGCGCGGTCGGCAGCACCGACGGCACCCGGTCGTACCCGTCGAGGCGGACCACCTCCTCGACCAGGTCGGCCGGGTCGGTGAGGTCCGGGCGCCAGCTCGGCGGCACGACGGTGAGCACCTCGGCGCCGCCGCCGGCCGGGACCCCGGCCGAGCCCGGGTCCTCGCCCATCCGGTCGACGCCGCGGGTGACCGTGCAGCCGACCTGCTCCAGCAGGGACACCACCCGCTCCGGCGAGTACGGCACGCCCACCCGCCGCGTCGGCAGGTCCGCCGGGATGGTGACCGGGGTACGCGGCCGGACGTGGTCGATGTCGAGGACCTCGTCGCCGACCGTGCCGCCGGCGTGCTCCGTGAGCAGCCGCACGGCCCGCTCGATGGCGACCAACGACATGGCCGGGTCGACGCCGCGCTCCCAGCGCTTCGCCGCCTCGCTGAACAGCCTGTGCCGGCGGGCGGTGCGCCCGACCATCACCGGGTCCCAGTGGGCCGCCTCGAACAGCACGTTGGTGGTCGAGGCGACGACCTCGCTGGTCTCGCCGCCCATCACGGCCGCGAGGGAGATGGGGCCGGTGTCGTCGCAGATGATCATGTCCTCGGTGGTGAGGGTGCGCACCGTCCCGTCCAGGGTGGTCACCTTCTCCCCCGGCTCGGCCCGGCGCACCACCAGCGGCCCGCTGATCCGGTCGGCGTCGAAGGCGTGCATCGGCTGGCCCAGTTCGAGCATCACGTAGTTGGTGATGTCGACCGGCAGCGAGATGCTGCGGATGCCGGCCGCGGTGAGCCGCTGCTGCATCCAGCCGGGAGTGGCGGCGGTCGGGTCGATCCCGCGCACCATCCGGGCGGTGAACCGGTCGCAGCCGACCGTGTCACGCACCTCGACCGGGTACGCCGGCTCCGCCGTCCCGCCGGGGACGGGCACCAGGCCCGGGTCGCGGAACGGCACGCCGAGGGCGTGGGCCAGCTCGCGGGCGATGCCCCGGACGCTGAGCGCGTACCCCCGGTCGGGGGTGATCTCCAGCTCGACGACCACGTCGTCGAGGCCGACCACCGGCCGGGCGTCGTCGCCCGGCAGCGCCTTCGTGTCCTCGGGCAACACGATGATGCCCGAGTGGTCGTCGCCCAGCCCCAGCTCCTTCGCGGAACAGATCATGCCGTTGGAGTTGCGCCCGTACGTCTTGCGCGCGCCGATGGCGAAGCCGCCCGGCAGCACCCCGCCGGGGAGGATCACCACGACCCGGTCGCCGGGGGCGAAGTTGCGCGCCCCGCAGACGATCTCCTGCGGCTCGCCGGTGCCGTTGGCGGCGCCCACGTCGACCCGGCAGAACCGGATCGGCTTCTTGAAACCGGTCAGCTCCTCGATCTCCAGGACCTCGCCGACGACCAGGGCGCCGCTGACCGTCGTCCGCAGGTCCACCACGGACTCGACCTCGATGCCGAGGTCGACCAGCGCCTGCTCCAGGTCCTCGGCGGGAAGGTCGGCGGGAAGGTCGACGTACTCCCGCAGCCAACTGACAGAAACTCGCATGACTATTGACCACCGTCTCCGTAGCTTGTGGCGGGCGCCTAGGACCCGGTCCCGAACGCGCAGGTGAACCGCAGATCCCCCTCGGCCATGTCCCGCATGTCGCTCACCCCGTGCCGGACCATCACCGTCCGGTCGATGCCCATGCCGAACGCGAAACCGGAGTAGACCTCCGGGTCGATCCCGCAGGCGCGCAGCACCCGGGGGTTGACCATGCCGCAGCCGCCCCACTCGACCCACTGCGGCCCGTCGCGGTGCTCCGGGAACCACACGTCGAACTCGGCGGAGGGCTCGGTGAACGGGAAGTAGTGCGGCCGCCAACGGGTCTTCGCCTTCTCGCCGAACATGGCGCGGGCGAAGTGGTCCAGGGTGCCGCGCAGGTGGGCCATGGTGATGCCCTTGTCCACCACCAGGCCCTCGACCTGGTGGAAGACCGGCGCGTGGGTGGCGTCCAGCTCGTCGGTGCGGTAGACCCGGCCGGGCACGACCACGTAGATCGGCGGCTTGCGGGTCAGCATGGTGCGCGCCTGCACCGGGGAGGTGTGGGTGCGCAGCACCAGGCCGGAGCTCTCGGCGCCGGAGGGCGCGGCGATGTGGAAGGTGTCCATCAGGCCGCGGGCCGGGTGGTCGGCGGGGATGTTGAGGGCGTCGAAGTTGGTCCACTCCAGCTCGGCCTCGGGCCCCTCGGCCACCTCGTAGCCCATCCCGACGAACAGGTCGCTGATCTGCTCCATCAGCACGCTCAGCGGGTGCCGGGCGCCGCGCGGCCGGCGGTCGTACGGCAGGGTGACGTCCACCCGCTCCTCGACCAGCACCCGGGCGGCCTGCTCGCGCTCGAGCACCTCGGCACGGGCGGCGTAGCCGGCCTCGATCGCCCGGCGGGCCTCGTTGACCCGCTTGCCGGCGTCGGCCTTCGCGGCCGGCGGCAGCGCGCCGATCTCCCGGCGGGCCAGCGAGACCGGCGACCGGTCGCCGAGGTGCGCGGGGCGCAGCGCGGCCAGCGCGTCCGGGTCCGCGGCGGCGGCGAACGCCTTCTCGGCGGCGGCGACGGCCTCGGCCAGGGCGTCCGGGTCGAGCAGGGCAACCTGCTTCGGGTCGTACGGATCGTTGCGGTAGGTCATGGCGTACGGGTACTCCCTCACGGCGGCGCCAGCCCGTCACGGGCGGCGAAGCGAGTCTACGGACGCGCGGCTGTGCCGCAGCCCGCCGGTGGGAGATCGCGCAGGAGGAAGGGTCAGGCCTGCCGCCCGCCGACACCGGCGGGCTGGCTAAACGAACGCCGTGGCGCGTTCACCATGTGGACGACACTCCCCTGCTGTGATGACCGCGCACGCCCGGAACCGCTGGGGGCGTCAGCGCAGTGCTCTCGCTGAAGCGTACAGGCAGACGGCCGCCGCCGCAGCCAGGTTGAGGCTCTCGGCGCGCCCGTGCAGCGGCACCCGGACCCGGGCGTCGGCGGCGTCGGTCAACTCCGCCGGCAGACCGTGCGCCTCCGAGCCGAACAGCCACGCCGTCGGGGTGGCGAGGGCCCCGGCGTCGGCGAGGTCGTCGAGGTCGCTGTCGCCGTACCCGGTGGTGGCCAGCACGGTGAGCCCCGCGGCCCGCAGGGCGGCGACGACCGCGACCGGGTCGGCGGCCCGGACCACGTCGAGGTGGAAGAGGCTGCCGGCGGAGGCCCGCACGCACTTGCCGTTGTACGGGTCGACGGCGTCGCCCGCGAAGACCACCGCCTGGGCCCCGGCGGCGTCGGCGGTGCGCAGGACGGTGCCGGCGTTGCCCGGATCACGGATCTCGGCGAGCACCGCCACCAGCCGGGGGTCACGGGCGAGGGCCCGCTCCAGCGGCACGTCCAGGTGCCGGCACACGGCGACGAGGCCCTGCGGGGCGACCGTCTCGGCGAGTGCGGCGAGGGCGTCGTCGGTGACCGGGGAGACCGGCACGTCCGCGCGGGCGGCGCGGGCGGCCAGTTCGGCGTACCGGTCGAGGGCGGCGGGGGTGCCGAACAGCTCGACGACGGTGTCCGGGCGGGCCAGGGCCTCGCGCACGGCCTGCGGCCCCTCGGCGAGGAACCGGCCGGTGGAGTCGCGGTCGCGGCGGCGGTGCAGCCGGCGGGCGGCGGCCACCCTGGGGGTACGCGGGGTGAAGAGCATGGTGTCCGGTCCCGGGAGACGGCCGAGGCGCCCCCCGCGCATCGCTGCGGACACGGGGGGACGCCTCGACTCAGGTACGGCGGATCAGGCGGCCTGGGCCGCGGCGCCACCGGTGCCCTCGGCCGCCACGGCGGCGCGGGCCACCTCGACGATCCCGGCGAACGCCGTGGCGTCGTTGACAGCCAGGTCGGCCAGGATCTTGCGGTCGACCTCGACGCCGGCCAGCTTGAGGCCCTGGATCAGCCGGTTGTAGGTCATCCCGTTGGCGCGGGCGGCCGCGTTGATCCGGGTGATCCACAGCTGCCGGAAGTCGCCCTTGCGGTCGCGGCGGTCCCGGTAGGCGTACTGCATCGAGTGCAGCACCTGCTCCTTGGCCTTGCGGTAGAGCCGGGAGCGCTGACCGCGGTAGCCGCTCGCGGTCTCCAGCAGGGTACGGCGCTTCTTCTGGGCGTTCACAGCCCGCTTGACGCGTGCCATCTCAACTCCTTCTTCGGTTCAGGTGGCGCGCGTCAGCGGCCGAGCAGCTTCTTGATTCGCTTGACGTCGGCCTTGGCCACCTCGACCGTGCCGGTCAGCCGGCGGGTCCGGGTGGAGGACTTCTTCTCCAGCAGGTGCCGCTTGCCGGCCTGCTCGGCAACGACCTTGCCCTTGCCGGTCAGGCGAACCCGCTTGCCCATCCCCGTGTGGCTCTTCATCTTCGGCATTGGTACGTCTTCTCCCCTGTCACTCGCCGGTGGTCCCGGCGGGTCCGGCCGCCTCGGCCGGCGACGCCTCGGCGGCGCCAGTCTCCCGCTCGCGCGGCGCGCCACCGCGGGCCGCCGTGGCGGCCGCCTTCGTGGCGCGGTGCGGCGCGAGCACCATGATCATGTTTCGACCGTCCTGCTTCGGAGCGGCCTCGACGTACCCCAGCTCCGAGATCTCGGACTCGAGCCGGCGCAGGAGCCGGTAGCCCAGCTCCGGGCGGCTCTGCTCCCGACCGCGGAACATGATCGTCACCTTGACCTTGTCGCCGGCCTTGAGGAACCGCACCACGTGACCCTTCTTGGTCTCGTAGTCATGCGGGTCGATCTTCGGCCGGAGCTTCATCTCCTTGATGACGGTCTGCTGCTGGTTACGCCGCGCTTCGCGCGCCTTCAGTGCGCTCTCGTACTTGAACTTGCCGAAGTCCATGAGCTTGCACACCGGCGGGCGCGCCATCGGCGCAACCTCGACCAGGTCCAGGTCGACGTCCGCGGCCAGCTGAAGGGCGCGCTCCAGCGGGACGATGCCCACCTGCTCACCCTCAGGGCCGACCAGTCGGACCTCACGTGCCCGGATCTGCTCGTTCACGCGTGGTTCGACGCTGATGGGGCCTCCTCGAGTCGAGTTCTGTCACGGTGGCCGACTCCGCGGCTCCCGTGCTCTGTCACGGTGCCGACCCTTCGGCTCCCGTGATGGGAGCCGACCTGGAAAGCAGAAGGCCCCGGCGCATGCCAGGGCCCGCTCGACCGGTCGGCACGATCACATGATCGCGCATCCGGAGCCGGGGCGTGCCCGGAACCGGAGACCGGACCCGGCCGCCGACTGGGGCGACTCGGGTGGGAGCGGGTGCTCCGCTTCAGGACCACCCACACGTACACGACGGGGGCAGTCTGGTCGACTCAGCAACACTACACCCTCGGCGACCCGGGCCCCAACCCGGGTGGGCGGCAGGTCAACGACCCGCGGTGCCCTCGACAAGCGCCGCGACCCGGGGTAGGCGGCAGGTCAACGACCCGCGGTGCCCTCGACAAGCGCCGCAAGGTGCGCCTGGTGCAGCCGGCGCAGCGCGCGTACGCCCTCGACCGCCAGCTCCTTGTCGGCGGCCTGGAGGGCGACCATCGGCAGCAGGTCGTCGTCGTGCAGCTCCAGGCTGGCCCAGGGCGCGCCCCGGTCGAAGCGCACCCCCCGGACGACCTCCCAGGGCAGCTCGTACGAGCCGATCACGTTGCGCACCCGCACCCCCCGGGCGTCCGCCTGGACGCGGGGCCGGGTGAACAGCAGGAAGCCCAGCGCGCCGAAGACACCCAGACCGACCATGGCGAGCTGGTCGCCGCGCTGGAACGTGCCGTAGCCGTCACCGGTGGGACCGGTCAGCGAGGTGGCCACCAGGCCGAACACGACGACCAGGGCGGCGGCCGACGCCCAGCAGACCAGCCGGATCCGGCGCGGCCGCAGGGTGACCAGTTCGGTGTCGCTCACCCCACCAGTCTGCCATCCGTCCCGGGCGACCTGCCGGCCGGCACACGAGTCCGTCCGGCGCGGGTGGATGCCGCCGTGTCGCCGACAGGGCGGCATCCACCCGTGCGGGACCATCCCGTGTCGCCGACATGGCGTCCACCCTCGCCGGACCACCCCATGTCGGCGACATGGCGTCGACCCGCGCGTGACCACCCCAGGTCGCCGACATCGCGGCATCCATCCGCGCGGGACCACCCCGTGTCGCCGACATCGCGGCATCCGCCCGCGCCGGACCACCCCGGGTCGGCGACATGGCATCGACCCGCGCGTGACCACCCCAGGTCGCCGACATCGCGGCAACCACCCGCGCCGGACCACCCCGTGTCGCCGACATCGCGGCAACCACCCGCGCCGGACCACCCCGTGTCGCCGACATGGCATCCACCCTCGCCGGACCGCCCCAGGTGGCCGACATCGCGGCAACCACCCGCGCCGGACCACCCCGTGTCGCCGACATCGCGGCATCCATCCGCGCGGGACCACCCCGTGTCGCCGACATCGCGGCATCCGCCCGCGCCGGACCACCCCGTGTCGCCGACATCGCGGCATCCGCCCGCGCCGGACCACCCCGTGTCGCCGACATGGCATCCACCCTCGCCGGACCACCCCAGGTCGCCGACATGGCGTCCACCCGCGCCGGACCACCCCGGGTCGGCGACATGGCATCCACCCTCGCCGGACCGCCCCAGGTGGCCGACATCGCGGCAACCACCCGCGCCGGACCACCCCAGGTCGCCGACATCGCGGCAACCACCCGCGCCGGACCACCCCGTGTCGCCGACATCGCGGCAACCACCCGCGCCGGACCACCCCAGGTCGCCGACATCGCGGCAACCACCCGCGCCGGACCACCCCAGGTCGCCGACATCGCGGCAACCACCCGCGCCGGACCACCCCGTGTCGGCGACATCGGGTCGATCAGCCGGCGCTCAGGCGTCGACCGGGCGGCCCCGGGCCGGCGCGGCCGGCGCGGCCGGCGCGGCCGGCGCGGCCGGCGCGGCCGGCCGGCGGGTGCCGCGGCCCGCGACCAGCACGGCGACCAGGGTGAGGGCGGCGCCGGCCAGCACGGGCAGCCGCAGCCCGGCCCCGCCCGGCAGCGCGACGTCCAGCAGCAGCGCGCCGCCGAGCTGGCCGGCGACCAGGGCCAGCCCGGTGCGCAGCACCCCCACCGCGCGTACCCCGACCATCAGGGAGAGGACGATCGCGACCCCGAGCGCGCCGCCCGCGTAGAGGTACCAGTCGCCCGGCCAGCTCGGCGCGGGCCCGGTGAACGATCCGGCGAGCGCGGCCACCGCCACGATCACCGGGGTGCCGACGGCGAAGTTCACGGCGATTCCGGCGGTGCTGCCGCCGGCCTGGGCGACCCGGCCGTTGAGCGCGGACTGCAGCGCGACGGCCAGCCCGCCGGCGACGGCGAGCAGGAGCGCCCCGACGGCGAGCCCGCCGACCGGCCGGCCGAGCTGGGCCAGGGCCACGGCCGCGACGCCGAGCAGCGCGCCGAGCACCCGGGGCAGGGTCAGCCGCAGCCGGCCGACCGGGGCGAGGCCGGCCCGGTCCACCCCAAGCCCGCCGAGGCTGCCGCCGGCCACCTGGGCGATGGTGAAGACCGCCACCCCGAGCACCGGGACGACGTACACAGCCGCCGTCACGATCCCCGCCCCGCCCAGCCCGCCGAGGTGCGCCCACCAGGGCAGCCGGGCCCGCCGCAGCGCGGCGAACCCGGCCCGGGTGGACGGCAGCGCCAGCAGGCCGAGCACCAGCAGGCAGCCGCCGAGGTTGTTGACCAGCGCCCCGAGGACCGGCTCGCCGACCCGCTCCCCCAGCTCCGCGTTGACCGCGCCCTGCACGGCGCTCGCCCCGCCGCCGAGGACGACCAGCGTCAGCGCGGCCGCCGGGGGCAGGGGCCTCACAGCCGGCACGCGTGGATGTTGGTGACCAGGATGGCCCGGGCGCCCAGCTCGTAGAGCTCGTCCATGATCCGGTGCACGTCGTCGCGCTGCACCATCGCCTGCACCGCCACCCAGCCCTCGCGGTGCAGCGGGGACACGGTGGGCGACTCGATGCCGGGGGTCAGCGAGCTGGCCCGGTCGAGCAGCCCGGCGGGGACGTCGTAGGCGAGCATGACGTAGCGCCGGGCGACCAGCACCCCGTGCAGCCGGCGCAGCAACTGCGCGGCCTGGGGGTGCCCGGGGGCCTCGGCCCGGCGGACCAGCACCGCCGAGGAGACCAGCAGCGGATCGCCGATGATCTCCAGGCCGGCCTGGCGGAGGGTGGCCCCGGTGGAGACCACGTCGGCCACCACGTCGGCGACACCGAGGCGGACGGCGTTCTCCACCGCGCCATCGAGCCGGATCACGTCGGCGGTCAGCCCGTGCTCGTCCAGGTAGCGGCGGACCACCCCCGGGTACGCGGTGGCGATCCGGTGGCCGCCCAGTTCCTTGGGGGAGGTGAGGGTGCCCGGGCGGGCGGCGAAGCGGAAGGTGGCCCCGCCGAAGGCGAGGTCGACCACCTCCTCGGCCGGGGCGCCGGAGTCGACCAGCAGGTCCCGGCCGGTGATGCCGAGGTCCAGGTCCCCGGAGCCGACGTAGGTGGCGATGTCCCGGGGACGCAGATAGAAGAATTCGACGTCGTTGGCCTCGTCGGCGCAGACGAGGTCCTTGGGGTCGCGGCGCTGCCGGTACCCGGCCTCGCGCAGCATCTCGGTGGCCGGTCCGGCCAGGGTGCCCTTGTTGGGGATGGCGACACGCAGCATGGTGAGTGCTCCTTCGATCGGGTCTGATCAGCGGGTGGGGCACTCACAGATGTCGGTAGACGTCCCTGAGCTCCAGGCCGGTGGCCAGCATCAGCACCTGCGTCTGGTAGAGCAGCTGGGAGATCTCCTCGGCCGCCCGCTCCGGGCCCTCGTGCTCGGCCGCCATCCACGACTCGGCCGCCTCCTCGACGACCTTCTTGCCGATGAAGTGCACGCCCTTCTCCAGCGCGGCGACCGTGCCGGAGCCCGGGGTGCCGGCCGCGGCCTTGTCCCGCAGCTCGGCGAACAACTCCTCGAACGTCTTCACGGAAGGCGATTCTTCCAGCTCGTCGCCGTCAAGCCGGGCAGCGGGTCCGGTGGGTCCGACCATCGGGACGGCGCGTCGGGGGGTGTGCCGCAATTCCTATCAGCATGGTGGGACGGCCCCCTGCCGCGACCGCCGTGGTCCTACGCTGTCCGCCATGGTCAGCACCTCCCGTACCCTCGCGCTCGGCGCGGCCGGCGCCGCCCTCGTCGCGGTCGCCGCCTGCGCGCCCCAGGACGACAACTCCCCCACCACGACCGCCACCACCGCCGCGGCGTCCTGCACGAAGGACAGCCTGCGTACGCGAACCCCCGGCAAGCTCACCATCGCCACCGACGAGCCGGCGTACGAGCCGTGGTTCAAGGACAACAAGCCGGACAACGGGGAGGGCTTCGAGGCCGCCGTGGCGTACGCGGTGGCCGAGCAGCTCGGGTACGCCCGCGGCGACGTCACCTGGACCCGGGTGAAGTTCGACGCCGCCATCGCCCCCGGCCCGAAGGACTTCGACTTCGACATCAACCAGTTCTCCGTCACCGAGGAGCGTAAGCGGGCGGTCGACTTCTCCGCGCCGTACTACCAGGTGCGGCAGACGGTCATCGCGCTGAAGTCGTCCAAGATCGCCGGGAAGACGTCGCTGGCGGACCTGCGCGGCGCGAAGCTCGGCGCGCAGGTGGGCACCACCAGCTACCAGGCGATCACCGAGGTGATCAAGCCGACGGTGCAGCCGCAGGTCTACAACAGCAACGACGACGCCAAGAAGGCCCTCCAGAACGGGCAGCTCGATGGTCTCGTGGTCGACCTGCCGACCGCCTTCTACATCACCGGCGCGGAGCTGACCGACGCGACGATCGTCGGCCAGGTGCCGCAGGTCGGCACGCCGGAGGAGTTCGGGCTGCTGCTGGACAAGGGCTCGCCGCTGACCGCGTGCGTGAGCGACGCCGTCGGCAAGCTCACCGCCGCGGGCACGCTCAAGCAACTGGAGCAGAAGTGGCTCGCCCAGGCGGCGGGGGCGACCGAACTCACGTGACCCTCGCCCCGCACATCCTCTCCGAGGCACAGCAACGGCGGGCCGCGTACCGCCGCCGGCAGACGGTCTCCAGCGTGCTGGTCGCCGCCGCGTCCACGGCGGCGCTCGGCACGCTGCTGGTCGTGGCGGTGACCGGCGCGCCCGGCTGGGACCGGGTCCGCGAGTCGTTCCTGGACCCGGCGATCGCCCGGGACGCGCTGCCGGCGGTGCTGTCCGGGCTCTGGCTCAACCTCCGGCTGCTGGTCGCCTGCGCGGCCGGGGCGCTGCTGCTCGGGCTGCTGATCGCGATCCTGCGTACGCTGCGCGGGCCGGTGTTCTTCCCGGTCCGGGCCCTCGCGGCCGGGTACACGTACACCTTCCGCGGCCTGCCGTTGATCATCGTGCTCTACGTGCTGACGCTCGGGGTACCGGGGCTGCGGCTGCAGGGCATGCCGTCGGTGCTGGTGCTCGGCGGGCTCGCCCTGGTGCTCACCTACGGCGGCTACCTGGCCGAGGTGTTCCGGGCCGGCATCGAGTCGGTGCACCCCAGTCAGCTCGCGGCGGCCCGCTCGCTCGGGCTGACGTACCGGCAGACCATGCGGCACGTGGTGCTGCCGCAGGCCGTCCGGCGGGTGGCCCCGCCCCTGCTCAACGACGTGGTCGCGCTGCAGAAGGACGTCGGGCTGGTCTCCCTGGCCGGCCCGATCGACGCCGTACGCGCCGCGCAGATCGCCACCGCCGAGACGTTCAACTACACGCCCTACATCCTGGCCGGGGCGCTGTTCGTGCTGCTCGCGATCCCGCTGATCGCCGTCACCGACTGGGTGACGCTGCGTTCGGCCCGGCGTCAGGGAGGTACGCGATGACGCTGCTGCGGTGCCGCGGGCTGCGCAAGGAGTTCGGCGGCCACGTGGTGCTCGACGGCCTGGACCTGACCGTCGCCGAGCACCAGGTGGTGGCGCTGATCGGCGCGTCCGGGTCGGGCAAGTCGACGTTGCTGCGCTGCGTCAACCTGCTGGAGGAGCTGGACGACGGCACCATCGAGCTGGACGGGGAGGACATCTCCGACCCGCGCGTCGACCCGGACCGGGTACGCCGGCGGATCGGAATGGTCTTCCAGTCGTACAACCTCTTCCCGCACCTGAGCGTGCTGGAGAACATCACGCTCGCCCCGCGCCGGGTGCACCGGCGGGCCCGGGCGGAGGCCGAGGCGCAGGCCCGGGAGCTGCTCGACCGGGTGGGGCTGGGCGGGAAGGCGGACGCGTACCCGGACCGGCTCTCCGGCGGGCAGCAGCAGCGGGTGGCGATCGTCCGGGCGCTGGCCAACTTCCCCCGGCTGATCCTGCTCGACGAGGTCACCTCCGCGCTCGACCCGGAGCTGGTGGGCGAGGTGCTGGCGATGATCCGCGACCTGAAGGCCGACGGGATGACGATGGTGCTGGCCACCCACGAGATGGGCTTCGCCCGGGAGGTCGCCGACCAGGTGTGCTTCCTCGACGGCGGGCGGGTGGTCGAGTCCGGGCCGCCGGAGCAGGTGCTCGGCGAGCCGACGCAGCCCCGGACCCGGCAGTTCCTGCGCCGGATCATCGAGGCCGGCCGACTCTGACGGCCGGCCCGGCCGCCGGGCCCGCCCGCCGGCCCGCCAGGCCGCCGGGGCCCGCCCGCCGGGCCGCCAGGCCGACCGGGCCGCCATGTCGGCGGCATGGCGGCATCGCGCCGGCCCGGACAGCGCCATGTCGGCGACATCGCGCCCGCCCACCGGCCCGGGCGCGCGGCCCGGCCAGCGGGCGCGCGCCGGGGCCGGTGGGTGGGGGTCAGCCGGCGAAGCCGACCCGCTGCCCGGGCGTGGCGGACAGGCCGCGGATCGCCAGCGCGGCGTCCAGCGCCGCCACCGTCGCCGCCCAGCCCTTGTCCTCGGCGGAGCCGGGCAGCCCGGCCCGGTCCTTGGCCTGCTCGATGGTGTCCACGGTGAGCACGCCGTGGGCGACCGGCTTGCCCTCGTCCAGCGCCACCCGGGTCAGCCCGTCGGTGACCGAGCGGCAGACGTAGTCGAAGTGGGCGGTCGCCCCGCGGACGACCACGCCGAGGGCGACCACCACGTCGAACCGGCGGGCCATCGCCTGCGCCACCACGGGCAGTTCCACCGACCCGGCCACCCGGGCCACCACCGCCCGCGCGCCGCACGCCTGGGCGGCGGCGACCGCCCGGTCGACCATGTGGTCGGTCAGCTCGCCGTGCCAGCGCGCCGCGACCACCCCGACGGTCATCCCGACGGCGTCGACCGCCTCGACCCCGGGCTCGCCGAATCCCGCCATGGCTACGCTCCGATCTCGTCGCCGGTGGCCGGGCGCCCCGACGGCGCCTCGGTCACCTCGTCCAACTCGTCCAGCAGGTGACCCATCCGGTCCCGCTTGGTGCGCAGGTAGCGCACGTTCTCCGGGTGCGGGCGCACCGGCAGCCCCTCGCGGCCGGTGACCGTCAGCCCGTACCCCTCCAGCCCGGCACGCTTGGCCGGGTTGTTGGTCAGCAGCCGCATCGACCGGACGCCGAGGTCGTAGAGGATCTGCGCGCCGGGGCCGTAGTCCCGGGCGTCGGCCGGCAGCCCCAGGTCGAGGTTGGCGTCCACCGTGTCCCGGCCCCGGTCCTGGAGTTGGTACGCCTGGAGCTTGTGCAGCAGGCCGATCCCCCGCCCCTCGTGTCCGCGCACGTAGAGCACCACCCCGCGCCCCTCCTGGGCGACCCGGGCCAGGGCGGCCTGCAACTGTGGCCCGCAGTCGCAGCGCAGCGAGCCGAACACGTCCCCGGTGAGGCACTCGGAGTGCACCCGCACCAGCACGTCCCGCCCGTCGCCAAGGTCGCCCATGACCAGGGCGATGTGCTCGGCGGGATCGTGCTCGGCGCGGTAGCCCAGCGCCCGGAACTCCCCGTACGGGGTGGGCATGCGGGCCGACGCCACCTGCTCCACCTGCTTCTCCGTGCGCCGCCGGTGGGCGATCAGGTCGGCGATGGTGACCAGGGTCAGCCCGTGCTCGGCGCAGAACTTCTCCAGGTCTGGCAGGCGCATCATGGTGCCGTCGTCGTTGACCAGCTCGCAGAGCACGCCGGCCGGGCGCAGGCCGGCCAGCCGGGTCAGGTCGACCGCCGCCTCGGTGTGCCCGGGCCGCCGCAGCACCCCGCCCTCGCGGGCGCGCAGCGGCACGACGTGCCCGGGCCGCGCCAGGTCGGTCGGTACGGTCGACGGGGCGGCGAGCAGCCGGATGGTGTGCGCCCGGTCGGCCGCCGAGATGCCGGTGCTGACCCCCTCCCGGGCGTCCACCGTCACCGTGTACGCGGTGCCCCGGCGGTCCTGGTTGGTGTGGTGCATCGGCGGCAGGTCCAGCCGGTCGCACTCGCTCTCGGTGAGCGGCACGCAGATGTAGCCGGAGGTGTAGCGGACCATGAACGCGACCAGCTCCGGGGTGGCGAGCTCAGCCGCGAAGATCAGATCCCCCTCGTTCTCCCGGTCGGCGTCGTCGACCACGACCACGGGACGGCCGGCGGCGATGTCGGCCACCGCCTGCTCGATGCTCGCAAAGGTGGTCATGCCGGCACTCCACTTCGTTCCGCGCCGTCATGACGCAACAGCCTGAGCCTGATGATTCGCTCGCTGCGCTCGCTCATGCCACTGCCTCCGAGTAGGTGGGCGGGATCGGGGCGTCGGCCGGGCGGGCGGTGCGGGACGTCCGCCACCAGGCGACGAGGCCCCACACGCAGAACCCGCCGTAGACGAGGTACATGGCGGCCGACGGGTAGAAGCCCCCGCGCAGCAGCAGCGGCACGCCGACGGCGTCCACCGCGATCCAGACCAGCCAGAACTCCACCCAGCCGCGGGCCATGCCGTACGTGGCCAGCAGGCTGCCGGTGAGGATCCAGGCGTCCGGCAGCGGCCCCCAGGAGCCGAGCGCGGCCAGCACCGGGTACGCGGCGGCGGTGCCGGCCACGGCGGCCGCCAGCAGGCCGAGGCGCTCCCGGCCGGTGGCCCAGCGCGGCGCGACCGCCCGGTCGCCGGCGACCCCGAGGCGGCGGTTGCGCCGCCAGCGCCACCAGCCGTAGAGGCTGACGGCGAAGAAGAAGACCTGCCGGCCGGCCTGGCCGTACAGGTCGTGCTCCTGCGGGGTGGCGAACACCCCGCCGAGGAATACGGTGAACAGCAGCGCGTTGCCGATCATGCCGACCGGCCAGGCCCAGACCAGCCGGCGCAGGCCGAGCAGGGCGGAGGCCAGCCCGAAGACGTTGCCGACGATCTCCCGGACCAGCACCGGCGAGCCGGCGACGTCCACCTGGGCGTCGAGCAGCCAGCCGAGCGGGCCGATCACCGCTCGCCCCCGCCGGCCAGCCGGTCGCCGAGCAGCCGCTCGACGTACTTGGCCAGCACGTCCACCTCCAGGTTGACCGGGTCGCCGACCCCCCGGGAGCCGAGGGTGGTGAGCTTGAGCGTGGTGGGGATCAGCCCGACGGTGAACCAGTCCGCCCCGACCTGCGCCACGGTCAGCGAGACGCCGTCGACGGTGATCGAGCCCTTCTCCACCACGTACCGGGCGAGGTCGGTGGGGAGGCGGAAGCGGACCGTCTCCCACTGCGCGGCCGGCTCCCGGGACAGCACCTCGCCGACGCCGTCCACATGGCCCTGCACGATGTGCCCGCCGAGCCGGCTGTTCAGCGCGGCGGCGCGCTCCAGGTTGACCGGGTCGCCCCGGCGCAGGGCGCCGAGGGCGGAGCGGCGCAGGGTCTCGCCCATCACGTCGGCCGTGAAGACGTTGCCGTCGACGTCGACCACGGTGAGGCAGACCCCGTTGACGGCGATGGAGTCGCCGTGCCGGGCGTCCGCGGTGACCAGGGGGCCGCGGATGGCGACCAGCGCGGAGTCGCCCCCCGTGTCGGCGACCCGGACGACCTCGCCCAGCTCCTCGACGATGCCGGTGAACATGTCAGCCCTCCCTCTTTCGGGGCAGCGCGGTGATCCGCAGGTCGGGGCCGACCTGCGTGACGTCGGTGAGTTCCAGGTCGATGGCGTCGGCGATCGTGCCCACGCCGGCGTCGAGCAGCGCGGTCGGGCCCGCGCCGAGCAGCTTCGGCGCGACGTACCCGACGATCCTGTCGACGAGGCCGGCGGCGAGGAACGCGCCGGCCAGCCGGGGCCCGCCCTCCAGCAGCGCCGCCCGCACGCCCCGGTGGTGCAGCTCCGCGAGCAGCGCCGGCAGGTCGACCCGGCCGTCCGGGTCGGCCCCGACCTCGGCGGCGGTGGCGACCCAGGTCCGGGCGGCGCCGTCGCGGACCCGGGCGTCGGCGGGGGTACGCCCCGACGAGTCGACCACGACCCGCAGCGGCTGGCGGATGGCCAGGCTGCCGTCGCGCAGGTTGCGGGCGGTGAGCCGGGGGTCGTCGGCCAGCACGGTGCCCACCCCGGCGATCACCGCGTCGACGGTGCCGCGCAGGGCGTGCACGTCGATCCGGGCCGCCTCGGAGGTGATCCACATGCTGGTGCCGTCGGCGGCGGCGGAGCGCCCGTCCAGCGTCGCGGCGTACTTCCAGATCAGGTACGGCCAGCCCCGTCGCATCGAGGTCAGCCAGGCGACGTTGCCGGCCTCGGCCTCGGCGGCGCGCAGCCCGACCTCGACGGCGACGCCGGCGGCGCGCAGGGTTGCGGCCCCACCGGAGGCGACGGGGTTGGGGTCGGGCACGGCGACCACCACCCGGGCCACGCCGGCCTGGATGAGGGCGAGGCTGCACGGGCCGGTGCGGCCGGTGTGGTCGCAGGGCTCCAGGGTGACCACGGCGGTGCCGCCGCGGGCCCGTTCGCCCGCCTGGGCGAGCGCGACGATCTCGGCGTGCGGCCCGCCCGCGTACGCGTGGAAGCCCTCCCCGACGACCTCGCCGCCCACGTCGAGCAGCACGCAGCCGACGACCGGGTTGGGGCTGGTCGTGCCGAGCCCGCGGGCCGCGAGCGCGATCGCCCGACGCATCGCCTCGTCGACGGGGACGCTGGCCATCCGCCCTGTCCTGCCCTCTCGCTCGCCGGTCCGGCGCTGGCGGTCAGGGGGATGGCTGCGGGCAGGCGGCGGCGGAGCCCGGGTACGGCGGAGCCGGCCCCGGGGAGCCCGCGCGGCGGCCGACACGCAGCGGCCGACACGGACCCGCCCCGTCCCGCGCGCTGTCTCCCATCCGGACTGTCTGGGGCGGCAGCCGCCCCAACCGTCGGCCCCGGATTCTCACCAGGTCCACCGGGCGGCAGAGCCGACCGGGTCGCGGGCTTACCACGGTCGGACCGTGGATCACCGCCGGTTCGGAATTACACCGAGTCCCGCCAGCGCGTGGTGGGTACCCCCGAAGTGTTGCACGCCGGGCGGCGAGCGTCTGCCCGGAGGCGACCTACCTCACAGTCCCCGGGAGGCTCAGGTGACCCCGCGCCGCCGGTCCACCGCCACGTACGACCCGGGTTGGCTCTTGGCGACCGACTTCATCTCGGAGGCGACGGCGATGGCCTCCAGGGGGTTGGTGAAGCGCTTCTGCGCGTCGGAGACGCAGACCCCGATCGAGAGGGTGACCAGCGCCGCGCGCCGGATGTTGCCCCGGCGGTCCTTCAGCTCGACGTAGCCGCGCTCGGCGTCGGCCGGGTCGTACAGCCGGTCGGCCGAGGTCTCGAAGTCCACGACGGCGCGGGAGGTGAGCGGCCGGATCTGCTCCGGGCTGCACACGATGACGAAGTCGTCGCCGCCGACGTGGCCGAGGAAGGCCGGCGGCAGCCCGAGCGAGACGACCGCCCGGTGCAGGCTGCGGGCCAGCGCCGAGATGAACTCGTCGCCCCGGACGAAGCCGTACCGGTCGTTGACGCTCTTGAACCGGTCGATGTCGACGTAGCCGACGGCGTAGTCGGTGCCGCTGCGTACCCGGTCGCTGATCTCCCGGCGGATCCGGCTGTTGCCCGGCAGGCCGGTCAGCGGGGAGACCTCGCGGAACTCCTTGTTGCGGCGCAGGGTGGAGCTGACCCGGGCCACCAGCTCGGCCGTGTCGAACGGCTTGACCAGGTAGTCGTCGGCGCCGGCGCTCAGGCCGTTGACCTTGTCCGAGGTCATGCCCTTGGCGGTCAACATGATCACCGGCAGGGCGGAGGTCATCGGGTCGGCGCGCAGCCGCCGGGTCAGCTCCAGGCCGTCGATGCGCGGCATCATCAGGTCCACCACGGCCAGGTCGGGCCGCTGCCGCTCGATGACCTCCAGGGCCTCCTGGCCGTCGCCGGCGTGCAGCACCTCGAAGCCGTGCAGCCGGAGGTTGAACTCGACGAACCGGGCGATGTCCGCGTCGTCGTCGACGACGAGGATGACATCGGGTCGCTCGTCGGACGGTTCCACCTCAGGCCCCGGCGGCCGCGCGTCGTGCCAGGTCCCGCAGTCGGCGGACCGCCTCGGCGGGATCGTCGGCGCCGTAGACCGCGGTGCCGGCGACGAAGGCGTCCGCGCCGGCGGCGGCCGCCTGCTCGATGGTGTCGGCGGCGATCCCGCCGTCGACCTCGATGCGCAGCTCCAGGTGGCCGGCGTCGACGTGCCGCCGGGCGGCGCGGACCTTGTCCAGCAGCTCGGGAATGAACCGTTGCCCACCGAAGCCGGCCTTGATCGTCATGATCAGCAGGGTGTCGAAGCTGGGCAGCAGCTCCAGGTACGGCTCGATCGGGGTGTCCCGGTCGATCGCCAGCCCGGCCTTCGCCCCGGCCGCCCGCAGGTCCTTGGCCAGCGCCACCGGGTTGTCGCACGCCTCGGCGTGGAAGGTGACGTTGTACGCCCCCGCGTCGGCGTACCCGGGGGCCCACCGGCGCGGATCGGTGATCATCAGGTGCACGTCGAACGGGAGCCTGGTCGCCGCCCGCAGGCTCTGCACCACGGGCAGCCCGATGGTCAGGTTCGGCACGAAGTGGTTGTCCATGACGTCCACGTGCAGCCAGTCCGCGGCGTCCTCGACGGCGCGGACCTCCTCGGCGAGGCGGGCGAAGTCGGCGGCGAGGATGCTGGGTGCGACGATCGGCGGCGGTACGGTCACCGGGCAAGTGTACGAACGCGTGATCGGCCGCTCGCCGCGGCCGGTGCGTGCGCTGTCTCCCGGGCGGCGACGGCCGTGGGCTCACCCGTTCGATGCGGGGCGCCGAGCCGCAGGGGCTACCCGCGATCCGGGCGTCGGTGCCGTATGCTCGCGCTCCGTGGGCGCCGGAGGCCGACGGTCCGTAGGGCCGGGCCGGGCGGTGGCACCGCACCACGAGCGACGGGGAGGTCGGCCAATGCGGCGATGGTGGACGGCGGTCGCCGTCGGTGCGACGGTGGCGGCGCTGGCCGGCTGCGGCGCGCCGGGCGGGGTGGACGGCGACCTCGTCGACGACTGGAAGGGGATGGCCGCCCCGACGCCGTTCGTGCCGGCCGTCGGCACCTGTCACCCCACGGTCCAGGAGGTCGGCTATCTCTCCGGCTACAACCCGGTGGACTGCGGGACGTCCCACCGGGTGGAGACGATCCACGTCGGAACGGTGACCGGGGCGGCCGCCGACCGGAGCACTCCCCCGGCCGCCGGGTCGGCCGGGATCAAGGCGGTGCGCGCCGAGTGTGACCGGGAGGTCAACAAGGCGGTGGGCGCCGACTGGCGCTCGGGCCGGCTCTTCCTCTCCACGGTCTTCCCGTCCCGCCAGGCGTGGAAGGGCGGGGCCCGGTGGTTCCGCTGCGACCTCAACGAGGTGGAGAGCGTGGACGACTCCAACGTCGTCCCGCGCACCGCCAGCCTCAAGGGCGCGCTGAGCGGCAACTCCCCGCTGGCGCACCGCTGCTTCCAGCCGAAGATCAAGAACAGCACCGTGGACGAGATGACGGCGGTCCCGTGCACCAAGAAGCACCGGGCCGAGTTCGTCGGCGTCTACCAGGCGCCGGACGTCGCCTTCAACCAGATCGACAACAACCGGCTGCGCATCCACCGGGGCTGCCGCGCCCAGATCGCCTCGTACGTCAAGGTGCCGAACAACGGGGATCTGGAGTACCGGGCGGGGACGATCTTCTACCACGCCTTCGAGGCGGAGTGGACGGACGGCAACCGGGGCGTGCAGTGCTTCCTCTGGGTCGACCGCGACCTCACCCGCTCGCTCAAGGGCGCCGGCACCAAGGGCCTGCCGATCCGCTGATCCCGCCCGCCCGGCGGGGGGACAGGGCTGAGCCCGCCCGGGCCGGAGCAGGACTCTGAACCCACCCGGGCCGGAGGCGAGGCTGAGCCCGGCCGGGGCGGAACAACGCTGAGCCCGGCCGGGGCGGGGACCTGCCGTAAGCCGTGGGGCGGGACACCGATGGTCGCCGGGGCCGAGCGATCCCGCTCGGCCCCGGCGTCGTTCCGTCACCCGACCCCGGCGGGGCCGTTGCCGCTCAGCCGCGGCGCAGCACCGCGAGGAACATGGCGTCCGTGCCGTGCCGGTGCGGCCACAGCTGCACGCTCGGCCCGTCCCCCAGCCCGGGCATGCCGGCCGGCAGCAGCGGCCGGGCGTCGACGAAGTCCGCCGGCACCCCGGCCCGGCGGGCCGCCTCGGTCACCGTCACATGCGTCTCGACGATGTGCGGGGAGCAGGTCACGTAGGCGACCAGGCCGCCCGGACGCGCCGCCCGCAGCGCCGCCGACAGCAACTCCCGCTGCAGCCGGGTCAGCGGCGGCAGGTCCGACGGCTGCCGCCGCCAGCGGGACTCCGGCCGGCGGCGCAGCGCGCCCAACCCGGTGCACGGGGCGTCCACCAGCACCCGGTCGAAGTGCCCCTCCGGCAGCTGCGGATCGCCGCCGACCGTGCGCCCGTCGGTGTTCAGCACGGTCACCGGCAGCCCCCGGGTGGCCTGGGCGACCAGCCGGGCCCGGTGCTCCGCCACCTCGACCGCGGTCAGCTCCGCGCCGCGCTGCGCGGCCAGCGCGCCGAGCAGGCCCGACTTGCCGCCCGGCCCGGCGCACAGGTCGAGCCAGTGCGCGTCCGGGCCGTCCAGGGGCGCGTCCGCGAGGGCGTTGGCGACCAGCTGGGAGCCCTCGTCCTGGACGTGCGCGCGCCCCTCGGTCACCGCCCGCAGGTCGCCCGGCGCGCCGCCCGGCAGGTAGACCGCGTACGGGGAGAATGCGCCAGGCGCGCCGCCGACCTCGTCGGCCAGCTCGGCCGCGTCGGCCCGGCCCGGCCGGGCGCACAGGTGCACCGGCGGGCGCTCGTTGTCCTCGATCAGCAGGCGGGTGGTCTCGCCCAGGTCGCCGCCGAGCGCCTCGGCGAACGCCCGGACGATCCACTGCGGGTGGCTGTACGCCAGGGCCAGGTGCCCGATCGGGTCGGCCTCCGCGTCCGGGGCGAGCTTCGCCACCCAGGTGTCGACGTCGCCGGTGGCGACCTCGCGCAGCACCGCGTTGGCGAACCCGGTGGCGCCGGGGCCGACCGCCCGGACCAGGTCGACCGTCGAGGAGACCGCCGCGTGCGGCGGCACCCGGGTGTGCAGCAGCTGGTACGCGCCCAGCCGCAGCGCGTCGCGCACCGGCGGGTCGATCCGGGCGACGTCCCGCCCGGCGGCGGCCCCGAGGATCGCGTCGAGGGTGCCGGTGTGCCGCAGGGTGCCGTACGTCAGCTCGGTGGCGAAGGCCGCGTCCCGGCCGGTGAGCCCGGCGTCGCGCAGCATCGCCGGCAGCACCAGGTTGGCGTACGCGTCGTCGCGGTGCACCGCCGCGACCGCCTCGTACGCGACGTGCCGGGGCAGGTCGGCCACCGGCCGCGCGGGCCGACGGCCGTCTCGCCGGTCCCCGCCGCCCCGCCGGTCCCCGCCGCTCGGCCGGCCGCCGCCCCGCCGGTCCGCGCCGCCCCGCCGGTCGGCGCTACCGCGGCCGCCGGCAGGTGCCTGTCGCGGGCTCTCCGCCGGCCCCGTCACGCGAGCTCCTCCCCGGCGGCGACCCGGGCGCCACGCGCCCAGTCGACCGCCGGCATCGCCCGCTTGCCCGCGGCCCGCACCTCGCCGAGGCGGACCGGGGCGGTGGCCGTGCCGGCCAGCACCCGGGACTTCTCCACCAGCAGCTCGCCGGGCTTCAGCTCCGGGCCCCCGGCCACCGGCATGACCGGGCCGAGCTTGACCCGCTCGCCGCGGAACGTGGTCCACGGGCCGGGCGCCGGCGTGCAGGCCCGGATCCGCCGGTCCACCGCGAACGCCGGGTCGGCCCAGCGCACCCGCGCGTCCTCCACCGTCAGCTTCGGTGCCAGCGACACCCCGTCGGCGGGCTGCGGCTCGGCCCGCGCGGTGCCCGCCCCGATCGCGTCGAGGACCGCGACCAGCAGGCCGGCCCCGGAGTGGGCGAGCCGCTCCAGCAGGTCCCCGGAGGTGTCCGTCGGGCGGATCTCGTCGGTGAGGGTGCCGTAGACGGGGCCAGTGTCCAGCCCCTGTTCCAACTGGAAGACGCTGGCCCCGGTCAGCTCGTCGCCGTGCAGCACGGCGTGCTGGACGGGGGCCGCCCCGCGCCAGGCGGGCAGCAGGGAGAAGTGCAGGTTCACCCAGCCGTGCCGGGGGATCTCCAGCGCGGCCGGCGGCACCAGCGCGCCGTACGCCACGACCGGGACGCAGTCGGGGGCCAGCTCGCGCAGCCGGTCGAGGAACTCGGGCTCGCGCGGGCGCGCCGGGGTGAGCACCTCGACGCCGTGCTCGTCGGCCCACGCGCCGACCGGGGAGCGCACCAGGCCCCGACCCCGACCGGCCGGGGCGTCGGGGCGGGTGACCACGGCGAGCAGCTCGTGGCCGGAGGCCGCGACGGCGGCCAGGGCGGGTACGGCGACGGCCGGCGTGCCGGCGAAGATCAGGCGCACGGGATCACCGCCCCAGGCCGAACGGGTTGCCGGCGGCGTGGGGAGTGAGCTTGACGGTCGGCGGGGCGGCGGGGTCGTACCACTCCGCCTGGCGGATCGCCTTCATCGCCTCCTTGCGGCCGGCCGGGTCGAGCCGGTCGACGAAGAGCACCCCGTCGAGGTGGTCGGTCTCGTGCTGCACGCAGCGGGCCATCAGCCCGGTGCCGACGATCTGCACCGGGTCCCCGTAGCCGTTGAAGCCCTTGGCGATCACGTTCTGCCGGCGCTTCGTGTCGAAGTAGAGCCCGGGGATGGACAGGCAGCCCTCCGGGCCGTCCTGTTCCTCCTCGTCGGGGAACTCCAGCACCGGGTTGACCAGGTGGCCGAGCACGTCGTCGACGTCGAAGGTGAACACCCGCAGGCCCACGCCGAGCTGGGGCGCGGCGAGGCCGGCGCCGCTCTGCTCACGCATCGTGTCGGTCAGGTCGGCGATAAGCCTGCGCAGCTCGGCGTCGAAGTCGACCACCGGGTCGGCCGGGGTGCGCAGCACCGGATCGCCGAACAGACGGATGGGCTGGACGGTCACGCGGGGTGGCTCCTTCGGCTGGGCGGCGGTGATACGACAGTGGCCGGACCCAGTCTACGGAGTGGCCGGAGCGGCCCCGGCCGGCGTACGGCGATCGGTGGCGCTCAGGCGCCCGATACGGGGTCACCGGCGAGCACGGCGTCCCCGGCGAGCAGGCAGTGCTCCGGCAGCGGCAACTGGATCCCGTGCGCCGCCTCCCAGTCGTACACGGTGCTGGGGCGGACCTGGGCGGCGAAGTAGTCCACGGCGCTCATCCCGCCGACCACCGGCTCGTCGGCCTCGGCGACCAGCCGGCCCGGCACCAGCGGGAAGCCGTTCTGGATGGCGGCGCTGAGCCGACGGTGACCGTCGACGACGTAGAAGTACCGCCCCGTGTAGCCGATCGCCAGCGGCTCCAGCGCCTCGTCCCCGGCGCGGCCGACCTCGCCGACGAACCCGGAGTCCCACAGCCCGCGCAGGGCGCCGACCTCCTCGGTCGGGTAGACCCGGGCCGGGTCGAGCAGCAGCAGCGGCGGGCCGTCGCGGAGCACGTCGGCGCCGAGCCGGCCCTCGTAGGCGTCGACGATGTGCTCGATCACCTGCTCCGGGTTGGCCCGGGTGGTGTCGCAGATCAGGTCGTAGTTGCGCAGCCGGGCCTTGTCGACGCCGTAGCGGACGATGAACCGGCCCCGCTCGCTCTCGCTGCGCTCGTGCAGCTTGACCTTCGCCTCCTCGAGGGAGGTGTAGCTCTCGGCCGGGCCGGAGGGGCGGGCCAGCACCCGGCGGGCCGCCTCGGTCGGCTCGGTGATCATGTGCACCTTGAGCGCGTCGGTGAAGAAGTGCCACGCCAGCCGGGAGTCCATGACGAGGCGCTCGCCGGAGGCGGCGATGTCCTGCTGGAGCTGGTCGACGTAGCCGTCGACGGCCTGGTCGAGCTCGGCGTGCAGGTTGAGCTGGAGCGCGGTCATCTGCCGCTCCTGCGCCATCTGGCGGTAGAGGTCGCCGACGCTGACCCGGCGCATCCCCAGCCGCTTGGCGATCTCGATGGAGACGGTGCTCTTGCCGCTGCCGAGGTCACCGTTGAAGACGATCGACTGACGAAGGGTCACGACTGGTCCACCCCTGCTCACCGGCTGATTGACATCATCGAATGGCGTCGTTTCCGACGCCCTTTCCGCCATCGTCACGATCCTGCGACGACTCCGGCTCGGCGCGTCTGGCACCGCCGCGACCTGGAGCCGCCGTAATGACGGGCGATGCTATCACGCTTACCCAACACGGATCGTGACGACGCCCGGAACGGAAGGGCGGCGGTTTCAGAACAGCGTCAGCGGGTCGACCTGGAGGCGTACCGGGTCGGCCGCCTTGCGGGCGGCGCGGACCCCGGCCGCGGTGTGCAGCGCCCCGGCGAGCGCCGCCGCCCGGGCCCGGGGCACCCGGACCAGCATCCGCTCCCGGTCGCCGTCGGCGGGAACCGGGCCGAGCACCTCGGCGTCCTCGGGCAGCCGGGTCTCGGCCAGCAAATCGGCCACGGCGTCGGCCGGGCCGGTGACGCTGGCCATCCGCACCGCGGGTGGGAAGCCCAGCTCGCGCCGCTCGGCCAGCTCCCGGGCGGCGAACCAGGCGGCGTCCCAGCGCAGCAGCGCCTGCACCGGCGCCAGCGCGCCGTCGGCGACCACCACCACCCGGCCGCCGGCCGCGGCGGGCCGGGCCAGCGCGGCGGCGGCGAGCCAGCGCCGCAGCGCCTCCTCCCCGGCCCGCAGGTCGGCCCGGGTGAGCAGGGCCCACGAGTCGAGCAGCAGGACCGCGCCGTAGCCACCCTCGGCGACCGGCTCGGCGCCCGGCGTGGCCACGACGAGGCCGGCCCCGCCGGGCACGGTGGTCAGCACCTCCTCCCGGCCGGACGTGCGCACCGGCACGCCGGGGAAGGCCCGGCCCAGCTCCTCGGCGGTCCGCCGGGCCCCGGTGACGGCCGCGCGCAGCCGCCGCCCGTCGCACTCGGGGCAGGCGTACGCGGCGGTCACCCGCCCGCACCAGCGGCAGGTGGGCGGGGCGGCGGCCGAGGGCAGGGCCAGCGGGCCGGCGCAGTGCGGGCAGCGCGCCGGGGCGCGGCAGTCGGCGCAGGAGACCGAGGGCACGTAGCCACGGCGGGGCACCTGGACCAGCACCGGGGCGTCGGCGCGCACCGCGTCCCGGGCGGCGGCCCAGGCCAGGCTGGGCAGCCGGGCGGTCGCGGCGCCGGGGTCGCGGGCCAGTTGCGGGTCGTCGCCGGTCGGCGTGATGGCCGGGGTACGCGCCCGCAGGGTGGCCCGGTCGGCCACCACCTCCCGGGCCCAGCGGGTCTCCACCAGCAGCTGCGCCTCGGCGCTGCGGGCGTACCCGCCGACCAGGGCCGCCGCGCCGGCGAGCTGGGCGCGGGTGAGCAGCACCTCCCGGGCGTGCGGGTAGGGGGCGCGCGGCTCGGCGTGCAGGTCGTCGCCGTCGTCGACGATGGCGACGAGGCCGAGCCGGTGGACCGGGGCGAACATCGCGGCGCGGGTGCCGGCCACCACGGCGACGTCGCCGCGGCGGGCGGCCAGGAACGCCCGGTAGCGGCGGGCCGGGCCGGCCGCGGCGGCGAGGCTGACGTGCCGGTCCGGGCCGAGCGCGGCGGTCAGCGCCGCGTCGAGGCGGTCGAGGTCCCGGGCGTCGGGCACCACGACCACCGCGCCGCGCCCGCCGGCCACGGTGGCGGCGACCGCCTCGGCGTACCGGGCGGGCCAGTCCTCGCCGGGCAGCGCGGACCAGACCGCCCGGGCGGGCCGGCCGTCGGTCAGGGCGCGCAGGAAGGCCGGCCCGGCGGGGTACGCGCGCCAGCCGGCCGCCTCCGGCGGGTCGAGGGGGGCGGGGGGCTGCGCCGGGGCGTGGGGTTCCTTCTCCACGCGGGCGTGCCGGGGCGGCACGGCCAGCCGGAGCACGTCGGCGAGGCTGCCGGCGTACCGGTCGGCGACGGCCCGGGCGAGCCGGGCGATCTCCGGGGCGAGCACGGGCTCCGGCGAGACCACCTTCTCCAGGTACGCCAGCCGCCCGGTGTGCCCCGAGTCGTCGGCCCGCTCCAGCAGCCAGCCGTCGACGAGCTGACCGGCGAAGCGCACCTTGACCCGGACGCCGGGCGCGGCGACGGCGTCCAGCTCGGCGGGGACCAGGTAGTCGAAGGGGCGGTCCAGGTGGGCGAGCGGCACGTCCACGCAGACGCGAGCGACCGGCGACCCGTCCGCGGGCCGCCGGTCGCTACGCCTGGTGCCGGTCAGGCTCCCGCGGCCGACTTGAGGTCGGCGGCCCGGTCGGTGCTCTCCCAGGTCAGGTCGGGCAGTTCCCGGCCGAAGTGGCCGTACGCCGCGGTCTGCCGGTAGATCGGGCGGAGCAGGTTCAGGTCCCGGATGATGGCGGCCGGACGCAGGTCGAACACCTCGCTGACGGCCTTCTCGATCGAGGCGACCGGCACGGTCTCGGTGCCGAACGTCTCGATGAACAGGCTCACCGGGTGGGCCTTGCCGATCGCGTACGCGACCTGCGCCTCGCAGCGCTCGGCCAGGCCGGCGGCGACCACGTTCTTGGCCACCCAGCGCATGGCGTACGCGGCCGACCGGTCGACCTTGGACGGGTCCTTGCCGGAGAACGCGCCGCCGCCGTGGCGGGCGTACCCGCCGTACGTGTCGACGATGATCTTCCGGCCGGTGAGACCGGCGTCACCCATCGGGCCGCCGATCTCGAAGCGCCCGGTCGGGTTGACCAGCAGCCGGTACCCGTCGATGTCCAGGCCCAGGCTCTCCAGCTCGGGGGCGATGACGTGGTCGCGCACGTCCGGGGTGAGCAGCGACTCCAGCGAGATGTCGGCCGCGTGCTGGCTGGACACGACGACCGTGTTCAGCCGGACCGGGCGCAGCCCCTCGTACTCGATGGTGACCTGCGTCTTGCCGTCGGGGCGCAGGTACGGGATCGTGCCGTCCTTGCGCGCCGCGGTCAGCCGGCGGGCCAGCCGGTGCGCCAGCGCGATCGGCAGCGGCATCAGCTCGGGCGTCTCGGAGCAGGCGAAGCCGAACATCATGCCCTGGTCGCCGGCGCCCTGCGCGTCCAGCGCGCTCTCCGACGCCCCGGTACGCAGCTCCATCGCGTTGTCGACGCCCTGCGCGATGTCCGGGGACTGCGCGCCGATGGAGACGCTGACCCCGCAGGACGCCCCGTCGAAGCCCTTCTTCGAGGAGTCGTAGCCGATGTCGAGGATCGTCTCCCGGACGATGCTCGGGATGTCTGCGTAGGCCTTGGTCGTCACCTCACCCGCGACGTGCACCTGGCCGGTGGTGATCAGGGTCTCGACGGCCACGCGACTGTGCGCGTCCTGGGTGAGCAATGCGTCGAGAATGCCGTCGCTGATCTGGTCTGCGATCTTGTCCGGGTGGCCTTCCGTGACCGATTCGGACGTGAAGAGGCGGCGTGTCACGGCACTCCTAAGTTAAGGAAAAGTCGTTCCGCGGAAGTGTAGTCACCCATACTTGCGAAGAACATGATCCGTCAGGTTGGAGTCACCGTTCGGGCATGCCAGCCAGGCGGGGCACCACGAGGTCCCAGACGGCGTCGGCGAGGTCCTCCTTGGAGCGCTCCGGTATGACGCACACGGAGCCGTCCGCGCCGATGACGGTCGCCGCGTTCGTCTCGGCGCCGAAGACCTTGTTCAGCCCGACCTCGTTGACGACGATGAGGTCCGCCCGCTTGCGGGCGAGCTTGGCCCGGCCGTTGGCCTCGGCGTCGCCGGTCTCCGCGGCGAACACCACCAGCACCTGACCCGGCCGGCGCCGCCGGCCGAGTTCCACGGCGATGTCCGGGTTGGTGACGAGATCGATGGTAGGCGGCCCGGCGTCCGATTTCTTGATTTTCGCCGGGGCGTAGCTGGCCGGGCGAAAATCGGCGGGCGCCGCCGCCATCACCACCACGTCCGCGCCGGCCGCCGCGTCGAGGGTGGCCGTCCGCAGTTCCTCGGTGGTGCCGACCCGGACCAGGTCGACGCCGGCCGGGTCGGCGAGCGACACGTTGGCGGCGATCAGGGTCACCCGGGCGCCCCGGGCGACCGCCGCGCGGGCGAAGGCGTAGCCCTGCTTGCCGGAGGAACGGTTGCCGAGGAACCGCACCGGGTCGAGCGGCTCGCGGGTGCCGCCGGCGGTCACCACCACGTGCCGGCCGGCCAGGTCGGCGGGCGCGTCGACGCCCCGGGCGAGGGCCCGCCGGGCCACGGCGAAGATCTCCGCCGGGTCGGGCAGCCGGCCCTTGCCGGTGTCGGCACCGGTGAGCCGGCCGACGGCCGGCTCGATCACCCGGACGCCCCGGGAGCGCAGCGTGGCGACGTTGGCCACCGTGGCCGGGTGCTCCCACATCTCGGTGTGCATCGCCGGGGCGAGCACCACCGGGCACCGGGCGGTGAGCAGGGTGTTGGTGAGCAGGTCGTCGGCGAGGCCGTGGGCGGCCTTGGCGAGCAGGTCGGCGGTGGCGGGGGCGACCACGACCAGGTCGGCCCGCTGGCCGAGCCGGACGTGCGGCACCTCGTGCACGTCGGACCAGACGTCGTCGGCCACGGGCTGGCCGGACAGGGCGGCCCAGGTCGGCGCTCCGACGAAGCGGAGCGCCGACGCGGTCGGCACGACGCGGACGCGATGGCCCGACTCGGTGAACAGCCGCAGCAGCTCACACGCCTTGTAGGCGGCGATGCCGCCGCCGACTCCGAGGACGATCTCGGCGGACATCGACGCGCGGCGGGGTTACGGCTGGTCGGTCGGCTCGGCCGTGAGCAGCCCCGCGTTGATCTCGCGCATGGCGATGGAGAGGGGCTTCTCCTGGGGGGTGGTCTCCACCAGCGGGCCCACGTACTCCAGCAGGCCCTCGCCGAGCTGGCTGTAGTAGGCGTTGACCTGGCGGGCGCGCTTCGCGGCGAAGATCACCAGGGCGTACTTCGACGTCGTCTTCTCGAGGAGCTCGTCGATCGGCGGGTTGGTGATGCCCTCGGGGTTGGTGGCGATGGATCCCACGAAATAACCTCTGCGTCTCTCCACCGCGCGGAGGCGGTGGTCCGACAACCGCGCGGCCGCGGTTGAGTGGTCTGGCAACCACGTCGGCGCGGTTGAGTCGTCTCTCAACTGAGCCGTCTCTCAACCGGTCGGGCGCGGTTGGGCCGGAGCCAGGAAGGAAGAACCGAACAAGCCTACCAGCTCGTCCACCGCCTGCCCGGTCAGGTCGTGCGTCACGAGGTGGTCCGCCGCCGCCGCGACGGCCGGGTCGGGCCGCCAGCCCGGAGGGGCGAGCAGGACCAGCCGGGCGCGCGGCCACGCGGCGCGCAGGGCGAGCGCCCCGGGGAGATCGAGCGGGAGCAGCGCCGGCTGGCCGGCGGCGAGCCGGGCCCACACGGGCCGGGCCGGCGTGCCCCGCCGGTACGGCCCGATCCGGGCCCACTCCAGCAACTCCCCGGCGGCGGCCAGGCGGTCGAACTCCGCCGGGTCGAGGAAGCACCGGTCGACGCCGTCCACCTCACCGTTGCGGCGCGCCCGGGTGGTGGCCGGCACCGGCGTCCAGGCCGATGGGAAACGCGCCCGGAACAGCTCCGCCACACGGTCCGCGCCGGCCCCGGAAGGGCCGGACAGGACGGTGAGCCGAGCTGCCGGGCGCGCCTCGTCATCCGTGCTCACGGCTCGTTTCTACACGCCTGCCGTGGCCAGGTCGCGGCGAACCGCCGCGGTCAGTTGGCGCTGAACTCGCCGAGCAGGGCCTTGCGCTGCTGCTCGCCCAGGCCGCGCAGGCGGCGGCTGTCGGCGATCTTCAGCTTCTCCATGATCTGGGTCGCCCGGATCTTGCCGATGCCCGGCATCGCCTGGAGGACGGCCGAAACCTTGAGCTTGCCGACGACGTCGTCGCCCTCCGCCCGCTCGAGGACGGCGGCGAGGGTGGTCTTGCCCTGCTTGAGCTGCTCCTTCAGCTCAGCGCGGGCCTTGCGAATCTCCGCAGCCTTTTCGAGCGCAGCGGCACGCTGCTCGGGGGTCAGTGACGGGAGGGGCACCAGTTCTCCTCAGGTCCCTATCGCGACGGGCGGGACGCCACGTCGCTGTGAAACGTGGTGTCGCTGAAAACCAAAGGGGTCCGTGGTTCCCAGCGCCGGGAAAACTAGCGGTCGCGCGCGCATTCGGCAACGTGGGCACGCGGCGGGCGCGGCAGAGTTACCGAGCCGCGACTCAGTCGGGGACGCCCAAAGCCGTGCGGCAGTCGGTCAGGACCCGGTCGGCGGCGGCCCGCAGCGCGGCCACGTCCGGCCCGGCGTGCAGCACCTCCCGCGAATAGGACGGCAGCACCCACGGGAGGCTAAAGCCGAAGACCGTACGCAGATCCGCCGCCGTCGCGCCCTGCGCGCCGAGCCCCGGGGCGAGGAGCGGACCGCGCACGGCGGAGAGGTCGTGGCCGGTGTCGCCGACCGTCGCCCCGACCACCAGGCCGAAGCTGCCGAGCGGCTCCGCATCGCGGTTGAGCTGGGCAATCTGGTCGATCACGGCCTGCGCGACGGTCCGCCCGTCGGCGGTGCGGGCCCGCTGCACCGCCGCCCCCTCGGGGTTGGAGGTCAGCGCCAGGACGAACACCCCGCCACCGTGCGCCGCGGCGAGCTCGAACATCGGGGCCAGCGACCCTACTCCCAGGTAGGGGCTCGCCGTCACCGCATCGACATACAGGGGACTGGATGGATTCAGGTACGCCGACGCGTAGGCGGCGACGGTCGATCCGATGTCGCCGCGTTTGACGTCGAGAAGAACGAGTGCGCCGGCATTCCGTAACTGTCGGATAGTTGACTCAAGCACCGCGATGCCCCGAGATCCGAAGCGTTCGAAGAAGGCCGACTGTGGTTTGACCACCGCCACCCGGTCGCCGAGCGCCTCCACGACAGTGCGGCTGAACCGCTCCAGCCCGGTCACGTCGTCCGGCAGCCCCCACCGGGCCAGCAGCCCCGGGTGCGGGTCGATGCCCACGCACAGCGGCCCCCGCCGCGCCACCGCCCGGTGCAACCGGCTTCCGAAGCTCTCCATTCGGCCATCCCCTCTCTCGATGTTCCCGCGGGGGCGGCGGCGCCGCCCCCACCCGGCGGCGTCAGCCCACCGCCACCGCGGCGGCGATCCCGGCCGCGATCCGGGCCACGTCGGCGTCGTCGGCGACGTACGGCGGCATGGCGTAGACCAGGTCGCGGAACGGCCGCAGCCAGACCCCCTGCGCCACCGCCGCGGCGGTCGCCCGGGCCAGGTCCACCTCGTGGTCGAGCTGGACCACGCCGATCGCCCCGAGCACCCGTACGTCGGCCACCCCGGGAGCGCCCCGCAGCGGCTCCAGGCCGGCCCGCAGGCCCGCGCCCACCCTCGCGACCTGCGCGGCCCAGTCCCCGGCCCGCAGCAGCCCGATGGAGGCGTTCGCGACCGCGCACGCCAACGGGTTGCCCATGAACGTCGGCCCGTGCGCCAGCACCCCGTCGCGGGAGATGCCCTCGGCCACCTCCGCGGTGCACAGCGCGGCCGCCAGGGTCAGGTAGCCGCCGGTGAGCGCCTTGCCGACGCAGAGCACGTCCGGACTCACCCCGGCGTGCTCGGCGGCGAACATCGTCCCGGTGCGGCCGAAGCCGGTGGCGATCTCGTCGAACACCAGCAGCACGCCGTGGGCCCGGGTCACCTCGCGCAGCACCCGCAGATAGTGCGGGTGGTGGAAGCGCATCCCGCCGGCGCCCTGGACCACCGGCTCCACGATCACCGCGGCCAACTCGTCGGCGTGCCGCTCCACCGCGTCGACCAGCGCCGCGACGTACGCCGGGTCGGGCGGGGTGTCGAAGCCGCCCGGCGGGACGGGCGCGAAGACCTGCCGGGGCAGCACGTCGCCCCAGAGGTGGTGCATGCCGCCCTCCGGGTCGCAGACGCTCATGGGGTGGAACGTGTCGCCGTGGTAGCCGCCCCGCCAGGTGCCCAGCCGGCGGCGCTCCGGGCGGCCGGTGGCCCGCTGGTACTGCAGGCACATCTTGACCGCGACCTCGACGCTGACCGAGCCGGAGTCGCAGAGGAAGACCCGCTCCAGCCCCGCCGGGGCCAGCTCGACCAGCGTGCCCGCCAGCCGTACCGCCGGCTCGTGGGTGAGCCCGCCGAACATCACGTGGCTCATCCGGCCGAGCTGGTCGGTGACCGCCGCGTCCAGCACCGGGTGCCGGTAGCCGTGGATCGCCGCCCACCACGACGACATCCCGTCCACCAGCTCCCGCCCGTCGGCCAGCCGCAGCCGTACGCCCCGGGCGCTCTCCACGACGTAGGGCGGCACGGCGGGCGGCAGCGCGGCGTACGGGTGCCACACATGCCGCCGATCCCCCGCCAGAACCTCCTCAGGCGTCACCCGCGCTCCTCCGCTCTCGCGCCCACCCCGACCCCCGCGATCTTGCAGTTGTGGCCCCTGTTTCGTCCGGTTCGCGGCATAGGTCGGGGCGGAAAGTGCAAGATCGCGGGAAACGTGGGGCGGTCACCGGGCGGCGCGGGCGGCGGCCCGGACCAGGGCCGGGCCCCGGTAGATGAAACCCGTGTAGAGCTGCACCAGGCTCGCGCCGGCGTCGAACATCCGGGCCGCGTCGTCCGGATCGACGATGCCGCCGACGCCGATCACCGGCAGCCGGCCGCCCGTCTCCCGGTGCACGAAGGCGACCACCTCCCGGGCCCGCCCCGCCAGGGGACGGCCGGACAGGCCGCCGGCCTCCGCGCCCCGCGCCCGGTCGGCCGGGGCGAGCCCGTCCCGGCCGAGGGTGGTGTTGGTGGCGATCACCCCGGCCGCGCCCCGGTCGAGGCAGACCTCCAGCAGCTCGGCGATCGCCGGCTCGGTCAGGTCCGGAGCGATCTTCACCAGCACCGGCTTCTCCCCCACCAGGGCCGTCAGCAGGGCGTCCAGGTGGGAGCGGTCCTGCAACGACCGCAGGCCCGGGGTGTTCGGCGAGGAGACGTTGACGGCGAAGTAGTCGCCGTGCTCCCGCAGCGCCCGGTACGAGGCCCGGTAGTCCTCCACCGCCTCGTCCAGCGGGGTCACCTTGGACTTGCCGAGCGAGATGCCCAGCGGTACGCCGAGCGGCCGGGGCAGCGTCGCCAGCCGGTCGGCCAGGGCCTGCGCGCCGGCGTTGTTGAACCCCATCCGGTTGACCACGGCCTCGCTGTCGCGCAGCCGGAACAGCCGGGGCCGGGGGTTGCCCGGCTGGGCGTGCGCGGTGACCGTGCCGACCTCGACGAAGCCGAAGCCCAGCGCCGGCCACGCCGGCAGCGCCAGCCCGTCCTTGTCCATCCCGGCGGCCAGCCCGACCGGGTTCGGGAACTGGACCCCGAACACGGTGCGCGGAGCCCGCACGAGATGCCGTGCCCGCAGCGCGGCGAGCGCGGCCGGCCGCCGGGACAGCGTGGCGAGCCGCCGCAGCGTCCACTCGTGCGCCGCCTCCGCGTCCCCACCCCCGACCCGGAACAGGTACGGCCGCACGATCCGCTGGAACATCACGCCGCGCCTCCCCGCCCCCGCGCGGCCCCGGTGATCATGGAGTTGACGGCGGAGTGGATCTCCGAAACCGCCGCCAACTCCATGATCGACGCGTTGGTGCCGGCCGTCACCGGGGGGCCCGCAGGGCCGCGTGCAGGTCCTGGAGGGGGCGGACCCGCACGTCGCCGCGGATGCGCGCCTCGATGCCCATGACCGCCGCCGCCGCGCCGGGGACCGTGGTGATGCAGGGGATGTCCGCCGTGACGGCCGCGCTGCGGATCTCGTACCCGTCGGAGCGGGCGCTCGCGCCAGAGCCCTGCGGCGTGTTCACCACCAGGGCCACGTCGCCGCCGAGGATCAGCGACACCGCGTCCTCGCCCTCGCCGGCCTCGTAGTGCTTGCGGATCTGCTCGCAGGCGATGCCGTGCCGGCGCAGCACCTCGGCGGTGCCGGCGGTGGCGACGATCTCGAAGCCCAGGTCCGCCAGGCGCTTGATCGGGAAGATCATGCCGCGCTTGTCGCGGTTGGCCACCGAGACGAAGATCTTCCCGGCCGTGGGCAGCGAGCCGTACGCGGCGGCCTGCGACTTGGCGAAGGCCTGCCCGAAGCCGGTGTCGATGCCCATCACCTCGCCCGTGGACTTCATCTCCGGCCCGAGCAGCGAGTCGATGCCCTTGCCGGACGGGGTGCGGAAGCGCTTGAACGGCAGCACCGCCTCCTTGACCGCGATCGGCGCGTCGGCCGGCATGGTGCCGCCGTCGCCGCTCGCGGGCAGCAGCCCCTCGGCGCGCAGCTCGGCGATCGTGGCGCCGAGCGCGATCCGGGCCGCCGCCTTCGCCAGCGGCACCGCCGTGGCCTTGGAGACGAACGGCACGGTACGCGACGCCCGCGGGTTCGCCTCCAGCACGTACAGCACGTCGTCCTTGAGCGCGTACTGCACGTTGAGCAGGCCGCGCACCCCGACGCCCCGGGCGATCGCCTCGGTGTAGCGGCGCACCTGGGCCAGGTGCGAGCCGGCGAGGGTGATCGGCGGCAGCGCGCAGGACGAGTCGCCGGAGTGGATGCCGGCCTCCTCGATGTGCTCCATCACGCCGCCGAGGTAGACCTCCCCGTCGGCGTCGCACAGCGCGTCCACGTCGATCTCGATGGCGTCGTCGAGGAACCGGTCCACGAGCACGGGGTGATCCGGGGAGATGTCGGTGGCCCGGCCGATGTAGTCGCGCAGCGTCGGGTCGTCGTAGACGATCTCCATGCCCCGCCCGCCGAGCACGTACGACGGCCGGACCAGCACCGGGTAGCCGATCTCGTCGGCGATCGCCTTCGCCTCCTCGTACGAGGTGGCCGTGCCGTGCGCCGGGGCGCGCAGCCCGGCCTTCGCCAGCACCGCCCCGAACGCGCCCCGTTCCTCGGCGAGGTGGATCGACTCCGGGGACGTGCCGACCACCGGCACGCCGGCCTTCTTCAGCCGCCGCGCCAGGCCCAGCGGGGTCTGCCCGCCGAGCTGCACGATCACGCCGACCACGCCCGGCCCGCCGGCCGCCCTGCCCGACGAGTCCTCGGCGTGCCAGACCTCCAGCACGTCCTCGAACGTCAACGGCTCGAAGTAGAGCCGGTCGGCGGTGTCGTAGTCGGTGGAGACCGTCTCCGGGTTGCAGTTGACCATCACCGTCTCGTACCCGGCGCCTTCGGCGCCGGAACGGCCGGCGCCTTCGGCGCCGGAACCGGACGCAGCGGCTGAGTCGATGGGCGCGCTGCGCAGCGCCATTACGGCGTGCACGCACGAGTAGTCGAACTCGATGCCCTGGCCGATCCGGTTCGGCCCGGAGCCCAGGATGATCACCTTCGGCCGGTCCGACGGCGCGACCTCGGTCTCCTGCTCGTACGTCGAGTAGTGGTACGGCGTGGCCGCCTCGAACTCGGCGGCGCAGGTGTCCACCGTCTTGTACACCGGCCGGATGCCGAGCCGGTGCCGCAGGGTGCGTACGCCGTCCTCGGCGGCCAGCTCGGGACGCAGCGCGGCCAGCTGCCGGTCGGACAGGCCGGCCCGCTTGGCCCGGCGCAGCAGGTCGGCGTCGAGCACCGGGGCGGCCACGATCTCCGCGCGCAGCTCGACCAGGGCGGCGATCTGGTCGAGGAACCACGGGTCCATCCCGCCGGACGCGGCGGCGACCTCCGCGACGGACGCGCCGAGGCGCAGCGCCCGCTCGACGGTGTAGAGCCGGCCGTCGTGCGGCGTCCGCAGCGCGGCGAGGGTGTTCTCCTTCGTCACGCCGGCCGGGTCGGCGCCCGTCGCGGCGGCGACGACCGAATCCGGCACGGTCCAGAACCCGCCGCCCTTGGTCTCCATCGAGCGCATCGCCTTGTTCAGCGCCTCGGTGAAGTTGCGCCCGAGGCTCATCGCCTCGCCCACCGACTTCATCGTGGTGGTCAGCTCCGGGTCGGCGCCGGGGAACTTCTCGAACGCGAACCGGGGGATCTTCACCACCACGTAGTCGAGGGTCGGCTCGAACGCGGCCGGGGTCTTCAGCGTGATGTCGTTGGGGATCTCGTCCAGGGTGTAGCCGATGGCCAGCTTCGCGGCGATCTTGGCGATCGGGAAGCCGGTGGCCTTCGACGCCAGCGCCGAGGAGCGGGACACCCGCGGGTTCATCTCGATCACGACGATCCGGCCGTCGACCGGGTTCACCGCGAACTGGATGTTGCAGCCGCCGGTGTCCACGCCGACCTCGCGCAGCACGGCGATGCCCAGGTCGCGCAGCCGCTGGTACTCGCGGTCGGTGAGCGTCATGGCCGGGGCGACGGTGACGCTGTCGCCGGTGTGCACACCCATCGGGTCGACGTTCTCGATCGAGCAGACCACCACCACGTTGTCGTGGCGGTCGCGCATCAGCTCGAGCTCGTACTCCTTCCAGCCGAGCACGCTCTCCTCGATGAGCACCTCGTGCACCGGGCTGGCGGCCAGGCCGGCCCCGGCGATCCGCTCCAGGTCCTCGTCGGTGTGGGCCATGCCGGAGCCGAGGCCGCCCATGGTGAACGACGGCCGGATCACCACCGGCAGGCCCAGCTCGCCGACGGTCGCCCGGACCTCGTCCATCGAGTGGCAGACCCGCGAGCGCGGCACCAGCGACGACGGGTCCTCGACGCCGAGGCGGGCGCCGGCGGCGGCCACGATGTCCTTGAACAGCTGCCGGTCCTCGCCGCGGTTGATCGCGTCGATGTTGGCGCCGATCAGCTCCACGCCGTACTTCTCCAGCACCCCCGCCTCGTGCAGGGCGACCGCCGTGTTCAGCGCGGTCTGCCCGCCCAGGGTGGGCAGCAGGGCGTCGGGGCGCTCCCGGGCGATGACCAGCTCGACGAACTCCGGGGTGATCGGCTCGACGTACGTGGCGTCGGCGAACTCCGGGTCCGTCATGATCGTCGCCGGGTTGGAGTTGACCAGGCTGACCCGGATCCCCTCGCTGCGCAGCACCCGGCAGGCCTGGGTGCCGGAGTAGTCGAACTCGCAGGCCTGCCCGATCACGATCGGCCCGGAGCCGATCACCAGGATGTGCTTGAGATCGGTCCGCTTAGGCATTCTTGCCGCCTTCACTGTTGTTCCGGTCGAAGCCACGGCCTTCGCTCCGCTTCCGGTCGAGGCCACCGCCCTCGATCAGCTCGGCGAAACGGTCGAACAGGTAGTCCGCGTCGTGCGGGCCGGCCGCCGCCTCCGGGTGGTACTGGACGGTGAAGGCGGGCACGTCCCTGGCCCGCAGCCCCTCGACCACGTTGTCGTTGAGGCAGACGTGCGACACCTGGACGCCGCCGAACTCGGTGTCGATGACCCGGTCGGGCACGACGGCACCCACACCCGCGCCCGGCACCTGCACCGCGAAGCCGTGGTTGTGACTGGTCACCTCGACCTTGCCGGTGGCCCGGTCGAGCACCGGCTGGTTGATGCCCCGGTGGCCGTACCCGAGCTTGTAGGTGCCGAAGCCCAGCGCGCGGCCGAGGATCTGGCTGCCGAAGCAGATGCCGAACAGCGGCACCCGGCGGCGCAGCACCTCGCGGGCGAGGGCGACCGGGCCGTCGGCGGTGGCCGGGTCACCCGGCCCGGGCGAGAGGAACACCGCGTCCGCGCCGGTGGCGAGCAGGTCGTCGATGCTCGACGAGGCGGGCAGCACGTGGGTGGTGACGCCGCGCTCGGCGAGCCGGCGCGGCACGTTGCGCTTGATGCCCAGGTCCAGCGCGGCGACGGTGAACCGGTGCTCGCCGCGCGCCTGCACGACGTACGGCCGCGGGGTGGTCACCTCGGCGGAGAGGTCGGCGCCGACCATCCCCGGGGACCGGCGCACCCGCTCGAGGAGGGCGCCCGGGTCGTCCTCGACGCTGGAGACGCCGACCCGCATGGCGCCGCGCTCGCGCAGGTGCCGGGTCAGCGCCCGGGTGTCCACGCCGCTGATGCCGACCACGCCCTCGGCGACGAGCCGCTCCTCCAGCCCGCCGGTGGCCCGCCAGTTCGAGCCGATCCGGGCGGGGTCGCGCACCACGTACCCGGCGACCCAGATCCGGCCGGACTCGTCGTCCTCGCCGTTGACGCCGGTGTTGCCGATGTGCGGCGCGGTCTGCACGACCACCTGCCGGTGGTACGACGGGTCGGTCAGGGTCTCCTGGTAGCCGGTCATGCCGGTGTTGAACACCGCCTCGCCGAACGTCTCCCCGACGCTGCCGTACGCCTCGCCGTGGAAGGTCCGGCCGTCCTCGAGCACGAGGATCGCGGAACGTCTGCGACTCACGCTGCGCCTCCTTCGATCCGGACTGCGGGACTCCGCTCCGCTGCATTCCTCGCTCGGATCACTTGCCATCCTTCGATCCGGACTGCGGGACTCCGCTCCGCTGCATTCCTCGCTCGGATCACTTGGTTGCCTTTCCGTCAAGGACCGTCGGCTCGCCGCGCAGGAAGGTCGCCACGATGCGACCCGGCAGCGTCATGCGGGCGTACGGGGTGTTGCGACTGCGGCTGGCCAGCTCCGCCGGCTCGATCACGCGCCGGGCGGCCGGGTCCACCAGGGTCAGGTTGGCCGGCACGCCGGGGGCCGGGTCCAGGCCGTGGGAGTCGAGCCCGGCGATGCGGGCCGGGGCGCGGGACATCCGCTCGGCGATCAGGTCCCACTGCGGGCCGAGCACGTCCAGGGCGATCGACAGGGCCGTCTCCAGCCCCAGCATGCCCGGCCGGGCGTACGCCCACTCGCACTCCTTGTCCTCCACGGCGTGCGGGGCGTGGTCGGTGGCGACGACGTCGATCACGCCCTCGGCCAGCGCGGCGCGCAGCGCGGCGACGTCGGCGGCGGTGCGCAGCGGCGGGTTGACCTTGTACACCGGGTCGTAGGTCTCGGCCTTGGAGTCCGTCAGCAGCAGGTGGTGCGGGGTCACCTCGGCGGTGACCCTGATCCCGCGCGCCTTGGCGTGCCGCAACACCTCGACGCTGCCGGCCGTGGAGACGTGGCAGACGTGCAGCCGGCTGCCGACGTGCTCGGCCAGCAGCACGTCCCGGGCGATGATCGCCTCCTCGGCGACCGCCGGCCAGCCGGTCAGCCCGAGCCGGGTGGAGACCTCGCCCTCGTGCATCTGCGCGCCCTCGGTGAGCCGGGGTTCCTCGGCGTGCTGGGCGATGATCCCGTCGAACGCCTTGACGTACTCCAGGGCCCGGCGCATCAGCCGCGGGTCGGCGACGCAGTGCCCGTCGTCGGAGAAGATCCGCACCCGGGCCGCCGAGTCGGCCATCGCGCCCAGCTCGGCCAGCCGCTCGCCGGCCAGCCCGACGGTGACCGCGCCGATCGGCTGCACGTCGACCAGGCCGGCCTCCCGGCCGAGCCGCCAGACCTGCTCGACCACGCCGGCGGTGTCGGCGACCGGCGAGGTGTTGGCCATCGCACAGACCGCCGTGTAGCCGCCGAGCGCCGCCGCCCGGGAGCCCGACTCGACGGTCTCGGCGTCCTCCCGGCCCGGTTCGCGCAGGTGGGTGTGCAGGTCGACCAGGCCGGGCAGGGCCACCAGCCCGGTGCCGTCGAGCACGGTGGCGTCCGGCGCGGTCAGCCCCGCGCCGGTCCGCGCCACCACGCCGTCGCGGATCAGCAGGTCGGTCGGCGCGGCGCCGACGACGCTCACGTTCGTGATCAGGTACGCGGTCACAGGTTGTTCCCCCCGAGCAGCAGGTAGAGGACGGCCATCCGCACGGAGACCCCGTTGGCGACCTGTTCGACGATGGTGGAGCGGGGCGAGTCGGCGACCTCGGGGGTGATCTCCATCCCCCGGTTCATCGGCCCCGGATGCATGACGATGGCGTGCTCCGGCAGCCGGCGCATGCGCGGCCCGTCGAGCCCGTACCGGCGGGCGTACTCGCGGGCGGAGGGGAAGTAGGAGTCGCCCATCCGCTCCCGTTGCACCCGCAGCATCATCACCACGTCCACACCGGGTAGAACGGCGTCGAGGTCGTAGGAGACGTCGGTGCCGGGCGCGAGCGCCGCCGCGATGTCCACCGGGATCAGCGTCGGCGGGCCGACCAGGGTCACCTTCGCGCCGAGGGTGGACAGCAGCAGGACGTTCGAGCGGGCCACCCGGGAGTGCAGCACGTCCCCGACCACCGCGACGTGCAGGCCGGCGAGTCGCCCCAGCCGCGAGCGCATCGTGTACGCGTCCAGCAGCGCCTGCGTGGGGTGCTCGTGGGTGCCGTCGCCGGCATTGACCACCGACCCGTCCACCCAGCCGGCGAGCCGGTGCGGGGCCCCGGAGGCGGGGTGCCGGACGACCACCGCGTCGGCCCCCATCGCCTGGAGGGTGAGCGCGGTGTCCTTCAGGCTCTCGCCCTTGGCGACGCTGGAGCCCTTGGCCGAGAAGTTGATCACATCGGCGCTGAGCCGCTTGGCCGCCGCCTCGAAGGAGATCCGGGTCCGGGTGGAGTCCTCGTAGAAGAGGTTCACCACGGTCCGGCCGCGCAGCGCGGGCAGCTTCTTGACCTCCCGGCCGGCGACGGTGGCCATCTCCGCCGCGGTGTCCAGGATCTGGGTGGCGGTGGCGGCGTCCAGGTCGGCGCCGGAGAGCAGGTGCCGGCTCACAGGGCCTGCCTTTCGTTCGCGACTGCGGGGCTCCGCTTCGCTGCACTCCTCGCGCTCACAGGGCTGCACCCCCGTAGAGCTTGACCTCGTCGACGCCGTCGGTCTCGGCGAGGGTGACCTTGACGCTCTCGGCGAGCGACGTCGGGATGTTCTTGCCCACGTAGTCGGCGCGGATCGGGAGCTGCCGGTGGCCGCGGTCGACCAGCACGGCCAGCTGCACCGAGGCGGGTCGGCCGAGGTCGCTGAGCGCGTCGAGGGCGGCCCGGACCGTACGCCCGGAGAAGAGCACGTCGTCGACGAGGACGATCCGCTTGCCGTCGATCCCGCCGGGCGGGAGCTGGGTCGGGCCGACCGCGCGGGTGGCCTGCCGGCGCAGGTCGTCGCGGTAGAGGGTGATGTCGAGCACGCCGGCCGGGACGGCGACGTCCTCGAAGGCGCTGATCCGGTCGGCGAGCCGCCGCGCCAGGGGCGCGCCCCGGGTGGGGATGCCGAGCAGCACGGTGTCGGCGGCGCCCTGGGTCTTCTCCAGGATCTGGTGGGCGATGCGGTCCACCACGCGCGGGACGTCCGCTGCGGTGAGGATCACCTTCACCGAGGGTTGTCGTGCCGGCGACGGGTGGGCAGCCGGTGGGTAGGCCACGGCGGACCTCCTTCCCCGCCTCACGGGACGGGTCGTTAAAGGACGTCTGACACCGCCGGCGGGCCACGAAGGGACCCGACCGGGGCTCCAGCCACGTTACCAGTGGTCACGGGGCATGCCGACGGCGGCACTGACCCCCGGATCAGGGCGGCGAAACCGGGCAACTCCCCCAGCGCTTGCCAACGGTAGGGTCACGACCACTTGACCACGTGTCGCAATCCCCGTACCGTCACGCTCCGTAGCGAAAGCTGGGGAGATCCCCGTGCAGCACTGGGAGAGACCGAATGCCCTCTGAATACGCCAAGTCGCTGGGCGCCCGCCTGCGCTCCATCCGCCAGCAGCAGGGCCTGTCCCTGCAGGGGGTGGAGGAGAAGTCCAACGGGCGGTGGAAGGCCGTCGTGGTCGGCTCGTACGAGCGGGGTGACCGCGCCGTCACGGTGTCCCGCCTGGCCGAGCTGGCCGACTTCTACCGGGTGCCCGTCTCCGAGCTGCTGCCGGACGGCAGCGGGGTTCGCCACGAGCCCACCAGCAAGATCGTGCTGGACCTGGAGCGGCTCTACGACGACGTCTCCGAGGAGCTCGCCTACGTCGCCCGGTACGCCCGCGCCATCCAGCAGCAGCGGGGCGACTACAACGGCCGGGTGCTCTCCATCCGCGCCGACGACCTGCGCGCCCTGGCGATCGTCTACGACGCCTCGCCGTCCGGCCTGATCGAGCGCCTCACCGAGCACGGCGTGCTCGTGGCCGACCCCCGGGCGTTCTTCGCGTCCTGACCCCTCACGACGCAGGGCCCGCGCCGTCGGCGCGGGCCCTGCGTCGTCGTGTGCGCCCGCCGGGTGGCGGTGTCGGATTCCTCAGCGGGTGGCGTACTCGGCGATCCGGCCGACCACGCCGTTGAGGAAGCGCGGCGAGTCGTCGGTCGACATCTGCCGGGCCAGCTCGACGGCTTCGCTGATCGCCACCGCGTCGTCGATCTCGTCGACGTACAGCAACTCGTAGACGGCGATGCGGGCGAGGTTACGGTCGACCACCGGCATCCGGTCCAGCGTCCAGCCCTCGGCGTAGCTGGCGATCAGCTCGTCGATCCGGTCCAGGTGCGCGGCCACCCCCTCGACGAGGCCGACCGCGTACCCGAGGTGCTCCGGGTGGGGCTTCTCGATCCGCTCCAGGTAGCCGGCGAGCACCTCCACCGGGGGCCGGCTGCGCAGGTCCGCCTCGTAGAGCACGTCCAGCGCCCGCTTGCGCGCCTTGCGGCGCGCAGGCATCTGCTGCTTCGGACCCTCGGCCATCAGGCGCGGCCGAGGTAACGGCCGTCGCGGGTGTCGACCTTGATCTTCTCGCCGGTGGTGATGAACAGCGGCACCTGCACGGTGGCGCCGGTCTCGACGGTGGCCGGCTTGTTGCCGCCGGTCGAGCGGTCGCCCTGCAGGCCCGGCTCGGTGTAGGTGATCTCCAGCACGACGGAGGTCGGCAGCTCGATGTACAGCGGCACGCCCTCGTGCGTGGCGACGATCGCCTCCGCCTCGGGGAGGAGGTAGTTGGCCGCCTCGCCGACGGTGCCGCCGGGCACGGTGATCTGGTCGAACGTCTCCAGGTCCATGAAGACGTAGTCCTCGCCGTCGGCGTACAGGTACTGCATGGTGCGCTTGTCGACGGTCGCGGTGTCGACCTTGGTGCCCGCGTTGAAGGTCTTGTCGACCACCTTGCCGGACAGCACGTTCTTCAGCGTGGTACGCACGAAGGCGCCACCCTTACCGGGCTTGACGTGCTGGAACTCGACGACGGCCCACAGCTCCCCGTCGAGGTTGAGTACCAGGCCGTTCTTCAGGTCGTTGGTGGTGGCCATTTCCTGCCTTGTGATCATGAATTTGGCGGACAGACCTGGCAAGTCTACTAGCTGCCCGGAGCCGGTGCCGGGCCCGCCGGGCGGGGACGGCGGGGACGGCGGGGACGGCGGGGACGGCGGGGACGGCGGGGACGGCGGGCCAGGGCCGCGCGGCCGGGGCTGGGGGCGGGGGCTGGGG
>NZ_JBDPMC010000052.1:0-46411 GCF_039871625.1 Micromonospora sp. B11E3
CGTGCCTGCTCACAGCCGGTGGACAGGTCCACCACCGGGACACCGGTGATGTCCAGCTCGACCCGCTCAGCGACCAGGCCGTCCAGGCCCAGCAGCCGGGTCGTATCGTTGATCATGCTCGCAGCTCTTCACTTGTGACCATCCGAACTAGACACTCAGATGATCACTGACGGGCTGCGAGCCCTTCACTCTCGGGTCGGCTCAGCCACAAACCCCGCTCAAGTTCGAAGAGCCCACATAGTACGTGTGGACGTTGGCGACGGTGAGGTCGCGCATGGTCTTGTCGCCGAGGAAGTTGTGGATCTTGGCGGTAGTCACCAAGGCGCCCGTTGTCGTCTTCAACCGCTCCGAAGGCCGAAGGTCGGCGGCGTTGACCCAATCGTTTCGGTCCTCGCTCCAGAACGGGTGGTGCTGAGTCGTCTCGAGTGTGGCGAAGACGCCGTCCTCGGTGCGGATGGTGAGATCCGTCAGTGCTTGGTCCTGGTTGACATGCAGGACCTCCACCGTCTCGGAGCTCGTGGCACCAGTTTCGGGATCGTGCGCCAAAACCTCGTCGCCTTCAGCGACGTCTGCGATGGGGCGGGTACTGCCGTCAGCCATGACCACCGGGGTGCGGGGGTCAAAGCTGTGCTTGGCACAGCCGTTTTTCGCGGTAGGCGCACCACCGCCACCATTGTTGGCGGGCTTACCCTTCGTCGCGGGCCCGGGCTCCTTTGTCGGCGGTTCGGGGGTTCTCGGTTTGGGTGCGGATTGGGCTGCGGCGGCCCGTGCGTCTGCCTTGATCGCCGCTAGCTCCCTAGCTTCAGCGGCAGGATTGATTGCAGGGGCACGGCTGGTCGGAGCTTTCCCGACGATAGCTTTGGCCTTGTCCGCAATCCAGTTGGCGCCGTTTTTGCACGCGCTTTTGATCTTGCATAGCCAGTCGACTACAGGAAGGGTGGAGACTGCGGAGACGGCCGCGTCAGTGTAGTTGCCTTCCGTGATGTAAATGACGGCATTTACACCGTCGCACGCCGCACCAATGGGGAGGAGCAGGCCGCAAGCCTCGAGGCTTTCGTGTGTCTTTTCGCGACCGGTCTTCGGCTTCGGGCCAGCCCCACTTCCTCCACCTCCTCCACCTCCTTCGATATCCTCCTGACAGGCGTAGCGGTTTTCTCCCCATTGACAGAGGCCTACTGGCGTGTCAACCTCGCCATATTCGGGGATGATTTCACCGCTGGGGTCGCTGTAGGTGATGGGGTTGTTGGCAGCGTAGGTGTAGGCCGGCAGTTGTTGCGGGTTGCCTGGGTCGTTGATCGGGTCTACCGAGATGAACCGGCCGGTCTTTGGGTCGTACTCACGTGCGCCGAGGTGGGTCAGACCGGTTGGGTCTTGGTACCCGCCGAGGAATCCCTGTTTGTTGGGCCAGGACACTTGCGTGCCTCGGGGGCTGCCGTAGGGGGTTTGCCGGCGTTGGGTAATGGTTTGGCTGGTGTCGGTGGCGACGCTGATCTGGGCAGTTCCCTGGTGGTCGCTGGCTAGCCAGGTGATGCCGGTGACGGTCCGCTGGGCGATGGTTTCGCCGTTGAAGCTGTAGTAGCGGGTGGCGTCGACCTGTCCGGTGGACGCGTTACGTCTCACCTCCTGCCCGGCCAGGAACAGGGTGCTGCCGGTGGGGTCGGTCGCGATGAGCCGGTTGCCGGAGGCGTCGTAGATGTAGGAGTGGGTGCCGGTGCTGTCGGTCAGCGTGTCGAGGTGGCCTTCGGCGTCCCAGGTCAGGGTTTGCTGACCAGAGGCTCCGGGGCGGCTGGTCGTGTTGCCGGCGTTGTCGTAGCTGTACGTGCCGGTGGTGGTGCCGACGTTGTCCGTCCGGCTCCAGCCCAGCAGGGCGTGGGGCCGGGCGGCTTGCGGGCTCGGGTAGGTGTAGGCGGTGGTGACCTTGCCGGTGGGGGTGCCCCATTCGGTTTGGGTCAACCGGTTGCCGATGCGGCCCTTGGGGTCGTCGGGCGTGCCGAAGGACCACTGCTGCCAGTACGGGGCCGGGCCACCCAGTTCCGCCTCGGTCTGTGGCGCGGTCTGGCAGTCCGAGGACGCGGGCGTCCATGCTTCGGTGAGGCGGCGTTGGTGGTCGTAGGTGAAGCACTGGGTGTCGCGTGGGCGGCTGCCCGGGTTGTCGTCGATCTTGGTGATGTTGCCGGTGGCATCGTATTCGTACGACGCGTTGGTGATGTACGACGGAGACGTCGAGCGGATGATCGAGCTCGTCGCGGCCCGTCCGGTGGCCTCGTCGTAGGAGGTTTTGGACTGCACGAACTTGGCGCCGCTGAGGGCGGTGGAGCGAGTGATGCTGCTCAGTTCGTACAGGTTGGTGTAGCCGGACTGGATGGCGTAGTGGGTGGCGTCGCCGTAGTCGGTGGCAAGTTGGTCCAGGGTGGCGTACGACGAGTCGTGCTTGTAGGTGAGCACCTCCTGGTCCAGCCCGCCAGCCGCCGGGATCGTGAGGGTGTTGGGGGATCCGTCGGCCTTGTAGGTGGCTCTGGAGGTGAAGCTGCACGTCACGGCGCCAATGCCGCAGAAGCCCGCCTGCGAGGCCGGCAGGGTGAGCTTGGTCTGGGTCGGCCGGTACATCTTGTCGACCGTGACCGTCTCGCTGCGGTACTCGTCGGCGCCGATCCACCGCGAGGCGGACTTGACTACGCCCTTGACGGGCAGGTCGTAGGTGTAGCCGACGCGCTGCTGACCGGTGACGCTGCCCTCGCGGACCGTCTCCAGGCGTCCCAGCCGGTCATAGGTGTAGTAAAGGTCTGGCGTTTCCGGCCGCGAGTCGGTGGATTTCTCGAGGTCGCCGACGGTGTTGTACGCCATCGTCGAGGTGCCCGCGTCGGGGTCGCTCACCGAGACGGGCCGACCCTGGATGTCGTAGGTGTACGTCCACGTGTTGCCCGAGGCGTCCGTGACGGAGCTCAGCTGGCCTGCGGGGTGGTAGGTGTAGCTGGTCTCGTCGTAGGTGCCGGTCGCGGTGCGGCCGTGGTATTGCCACAGCTTCTCGACGCGGCCCTGGGCGTCGGTCCAGGTGGTGGTTGCGGCCTCGCCTTCCGCGGGTTCGGTGGTGGAGTGGTCGCCGTGGTAGGTGTACGAGGTTCGGGATTTCTCGACCTGAACGCCCTCCTTGCCGGTGAGCAGCAGGGTGTGCGTCGGCCGCCCGGCGGCGTCGAAGAGGGTCTGGGTCTGGCTGGGGATGTTGTAGTCGTAGCCGGAGTAGATGTTGCTGGTGTCTATGGGGCTGCTGTTGTAGTAGGCCGAGTTCGCCTTGTAGATGCGTCCGGCGGCGTCGTAGAAGGTGTCGGTGAGGATCCGGCCGGCGCCGTATGCCGGTTCCTGGGTCTGCCTGCTGCGGCCGAGGCCGTCGAGCATGGCGTGAGAAATGTCGTATTCACCGTTGGCGTTGAGCGATTCGGTGGTGACCCTCGAAGGAACCGTTTTGGACAGGATGTAGCTGTAGCGGGTCGACGGAGCGGTCGGGTAGGCGGCCCTGTCCCTGTCCGGTAGCCAGACCGCGGCGTTGCGGCCCATCGCGTCGTAGGTGTATTCCGTGATGCGGCCGTTGGTGTCGGTCGCCTTCAGAGCGAGGCCGAGGACCTCGTCGAGTTCGACGGCGGTGGTCCAGTCCAGCGGATTGGTTGTTTCCACCTTCGTGACGGGCCCGTCAACCAGCGGGGTGTACGTCGTGGTGGTTACCTCACCCGCGATGTCGGTCGACTCGATCGCTCGGCCGCGGGCGTCGTACTTCGCGGTCCCTACCTGTTGGTAGGTGCGGGTGCCGCCGGTGAAGCCGGTGATGACTTCGGCCTTGGTGAGCAGTCCCTTGGTGGGGGTGGTGCCATAGGTCTGCGAGTCGAAGCTGAACTTGGTGTCGGCGGTGATCTGCGTCGCGGTCGTGGGCGCCGTGTCGCAGGGGCCGCTCCATCCGTGGGTGCGTTTGACCGGTGTCAGCAGCCAGTTGCTGCCGGTGGTGTTGCGCGCGTATTCGCTCTGCACGCAGGTTTCGTCGCCGGTTTTGTCGTCGTCACCGTTGTCCTGAACCTGCGTCGGCATCCCGTAGGAGCCGTAAGTGGTGGTCTTGCTGGCTCGTCGGATACCCGTGTCGGTGGTGGCGCGGCTGCGGACCGTCGAGACCCGGCCGTAGCGGGACTCGGCGATCGGAGTGCCCGCCCGGGTCGCGCTGGCGCTTGAGCGCCACATCAGGTTGAGGGTGGCGGCCACCATGGTGGAGCCCAGCCAACTGATCTGCTCGCGCGGTGTGCCGGCGTAGTGCTCGTAGTCGTTGGCCGCCGGGCCTTCCATGCCCTGGACGGTGGTGGTGCGGGTACTGCCGTTGGCGAGCTTGTCGCCGTACATGCCGCGGAAGTACAGCGTCTCGGTCTTGACCCGGTCGGCGCCTTCACCGACGTAGGTGATGACCTTGGGGTATCCGCGCCATTGGGACCAGCTCTTGCGGTTGTCCGGCCCTAGGCCGTTGTCCTCGTCGTGGTGCCACAACGGCTCGTTGTTCGGGTTGTTGTACTCGTAGCTGGTGCGCAGGGGGCGGGCACCGCCGATGGGGTCGATCTGCTGGACCTCACGGACGACGTACTTGTGGAAGTAGTCGGTGATGGGGTCGGTGTGGGCCGGGGGCGTCCACCGGACCGGGTAGCAGAGCAGGGTGTTGCTGTCCAGTGCTGCCTGGGATGGCATGGTGCCGCCCTTTGCGCACTGGCGGTCGCTGTAGGTGACGAAGATCTGGCCGCCGGTCTCGAGTTTGATCGAGTTGAGTCGTCGCCAGTTCATGGCCAGCGCCCAGTCGCTGCCGGCGGCGTCGACGCGGTTCTGCATCTGGATGCCGTCGAGGGTTACCTCCGGCGCGACGACGGCCTTGGTGTCGTCGTTCGGGTTGGTGATGAGCGCGGGGTCGTTCAGGCCGCGGTGGGTGATGCCGTCCAGCCAGAGTCCGGCGCGGGTGCCGTCGCCGGGGTCGGGGAAGCTCTGCCGCAGCGTCCAGGAGTCCGCCGGCTGGTACTTCGAGAGGCTGGCCTTCCACACCGACGTGGTGATGACCGTGGTGCGTTTGGCGGACCAGAAGGTTGGCGACCCGTTCTGGCAGGGGTTGGTGGTGGAGGTGCACTCCTGGTCCCACGGTGTGTCCGGCCAGGTGGTGTCGTCTTTGGTGGTGCAGTTGCTCAGGCAGCGGTCGACGTTGGTGAACGAAACCCGCATCGGGGCGTTCTGGACGTACGGTGAGGTGGCGGCGTACTCGGTGCTGTCGCGGTTGTCGGTGCCGTAGTCGATCCGGGTCAGGTAGCCGGCCCGGTGATAGGCGGCTGGCGCTCCCGAGTCCAGGTTCTTGGCGTAGTAGTTGGTTTCCCTGGACCACCAGAAGGACATGGTGTTGCCGTGGAGGTCCTGGACATAGTCCAGGTTCCACCGCCATGCCTGCCGCTTGCCGTCGCAGTCGGAGGCGGCGAACGTGCTCTGGTGGCACGGCTCGCCCGGGTTGTTGCCGTACACCGGGACGGTAAGCACAGAGTTGGTTGTCGGCCGGGAGGTGCTCCACCCCGGTAGCTGGTGGCGCCCGAACCAGTACTGCGTGCCGTCGGCGGTGGTGACCTTCCAGTACTCGTTGTTGTCGTCGCCGTTGTTGTAGGCCGGGGACGTCAACAGCTCGATCTTGGAGCCGTCATCCCGGCGTGGGTGCCACTTGCCGTCGGTGCCCTTGAGCAGTTCCACCGACGACCCGCCGAGGGACATGACGGCGTTTTCCGGGCCCCAGCACAGGTCACCGGTTTCGACGGTGTTGTTCGCGCCGTCGGTGTCCATGTCATCGGCGCAGGCCTTGTACTGCCGCTCGATGAATCCCGGCGAGTAGTCGAAGCCCTCACCGATCAGTCCCGGCTGGTTGTTCGTCGCCGCCTGCCTGCCATCCACGGACTGGGAGGAGTAGGACAGGGCAAGGCTCGGGGCGGGACCACCAGGTCCGGGCGGAGTCCTCATCGGGTAGGACCACTGGAAACCTCCAGAAGCCCCGCCGTGGCTCCAGGAGGACGACGGTGCGAGGCTGGAGGCGGCGAAGCTGCCCGCCCCACTGGTCGGGCCGGCGGCAAGCCCGATCAGGGTGCCAGCTGATGCTGCCGTCAAGGGTGCCCCGAAGCGTTTCGCCTCCGTCCTCGAGAGCGCCGGCCGGATCGGGCGCGCTGCTACCGACGCGGTGACGGTCCGGTCTCGGACTTTGTTATGGGAGGCGAGCGGTACGACGGTGCAGCCCTTCGCCGCTGATGGTGTCAGGGCGCAATCCGGTACCTGCACCAGGCGCAGGCGGGATGACCAGTCCGCGCCGTAGGCGGTGGCGAACTTCGAGTAGTCGACCGTCACCTCGACCGGACCGGCGGTGAGCGCACCGTCGGTCCGCCCGACTCGAAGAAGCAAGCCACCGCGCAAGCCGGCGGCTTCTGCTTGGGCCTGAGGCAGCAGTTGCACCCGCAGCTTCGTCGGGGTGGCTTCAGCTGACCCCGCCGCTGCGGTGCTGGCTCGGGCGACCGTTACTGGCAGGGACCCCGCCCGCAGCGCCGACGAATCGGACGAGCCCGCCAGTTGCGCCGACAGATCCACCTCGGCGGCCCCCGCCGCTGGCCATACCGGGTCGGGCCGCTTGACCTTGGCTGCCGCAGCCTCGGCGTCGGGGGTGGCCGTCGTCGTCGTGATTGGGTGGACGGGCACCGACTCGTAGCGTTGGGGCTTCAGCCGCTCCACGCCACTCGCCTGCTGTGCTTGGGCGGGCACTTGACCGCCGAGGGTCGTGGTGAGGACGGCGAGCACCCCGAGCGCAGCAGTGAGGCGGCGTCGGGGCCGGGGGCGGTTCGCGAATGATCGGTACGGCGCAACGTGCTTGGGCCGGCCGAGTCTAGCGGTGATCATCGTGTCCTTTCCTGGTGGGCGGCAGCACGCCCTGTCGACGACACACGAGGGGGCTGGGGTGACAGGGTGACTTCGCCGGCAAGTCGGAGGTCGGCGGGAATTCACAACAGCAGTTGCCGGGCAGGGGCCAACGGTTGCCCTGCCACTGACCGCCCTGGCGCCGGTTGTGACGCCAGGGCGGCCGTCGCTGCTTACGGCATGAGGACGAATTCGTTGACGATGGGTCAGCCCTCCGATGCCTGGTCGCGAATCTCGTCGTCGGAGAGCAATCCCTGCCAGGTCCGTACCCGGTCTACAGTGCCGCCGTTGAGGAAGAAGGAATTTATCGCTCTACCGACATGCAGCACCGAGGAGCTGTTCCAGGTCACCGTGTTCGACCGGGTGCCTTGGAGGGCGCCGTTGACATACAGCTTGAGTTCCCGGGCCGAGGCATCGTACGTGGCCAGCACGTGGGTCCATCTATCCAGCTCGGCGAGGTTGGTGGATACGACGTACTGCCAGGTTGCCGTGCCGACGTCGACCGAGGGCATGGTGATGCACCACTTGTTGGTGTAGGTGTCGTACATCAGGTAGAACGCCGAGCGTCCAGTGCCGTCCTGCGCCACGATCGTCTGGTGGTCGGTAGTGGTGGCCTTGACCCACGCGGACACCGTGAACGACTGATCTGTCCGCAGGACCGGGCCGGTGGTGTCTGCGGAACCGGGGTCACCGTTGATCTTCAGACCAGTCGAGCCGTTGTAGCCACCTTCCAGGGCCCAGTCGGCAGCTGGCGGGGCGGCAAGGGTCAGTGGCCGCTGGTACTTCGAGGCGTCGCCCTCCTGGCGTGGCGCCTCGTCGTCCAGATCCTCCATCTCCCACGCGCCGACCAGCACCGGATTCAACAGCGGTGCGAGATCGATATCCGGGTCGATGACCCGGTCCCAGACCCGCACCTCACTGATCGCGCCGTTCCAGTACGCGACGTCCGTGCCGTTCCAGCGTTCCCGCCCGATCGTCACACCGCCGCCCGCGTCGAAGGTCCGCGGAACGGTCCCGCTACTGACTTCCCTCCCGTTGACGTAGAGGCGCAACTTGCCGCCGGACACGTCATACACACCTGCGACATGAGTCCAGACGCCCGTTACGGCGGCAGGGCCGAAGATGTTGGTGAAGGCGGTCGCTCCGAGGTTCTCCTCCATCACCCCGAAGGTCCAGCGGTTGTCGCCCCACTTGCGGAGCATGAACGAGTCGGTTGCGCTCGCGGGTGATCCCGCGATCTCCATCAGCCCGTCGGCGTCTGGCCTTACCCACGCGGCGATGGAGTAACTCCTGGACGTGTCGAGCCCGACGTTCGCGGCGACCGCGTGATCGTTCACTCCGTCTAACTTGACCGCCCAGTCCTTGCCGGATGTCTTGTGGGTGCCGGTGATCCGCGAGTCGGTCCACGTCGGCCCGTTGTAGAGGGTCGCGCTGGCACCGCCTTCGACGGCGGGGGTGAGCGTGGTGCCTGTCCCTTCGTTCATGGCCCAGTGGGCCATCGGAGCGGACGCCCCGCCGACCAAGAAGGGGTAATCGAAGGCGCCACTAGGATTGCCGGCCTGGTCGCGGCTCCATACCGTCAACACGTTCGCACCGATCAAGTCCGGGGTGATCCAGACTGTCACCGAACCGCCCACAGTTGGCGGCTTCACCGAATACTCGGTCCCACCGTTCACTCGGTAGACGTAGTCGTAGACGCCAGCAGACCCGTTGGGTGAGAACGTGAACCTTCCCGAGTAGCCGAGCCCGCCCTGCACATCCTCGTTGGCGCCCAGCGGCGGTGACGCCTGATACAAGCCGTCCGCGGAAGTGACAGCCGGGGCGTACTCGGGTGACGACATGTCAATTCTGAACTCACACGACCCCGAGATGCTGGATTGACCACCGAGCGTGTCCTTGGCCTGGACCTGCCATCGGTATCGCTCCCCATCAACGGTCTTGGTGGTGAACTGCACCTCTGCCTTCGCGCCCGGGGCCACGCTGGAGTCGGTCTTCGGCCAACCCGTCGGGGTCACCCACGTGCTGGTCGCGGCATTCCACTTCTGCACGGTGAACACGCCGGACAGGCTCCCTCCATTGTTGCCGTCCGGGTCGGTCAACGTGCTCTTCAGCCAGGGATACTCAGAGTTGATGGACGGACGGGAAGTCCCTATGACGCACGCCTGCGCGGGTGCGGTGTAGCTGGCGTGGGATGTCATCTGGGCGGCCGTCGGGGTGTTCGGATTGGTGTTGTACTCCACCGTCAACTTCGTCATCGCCGGGTCGAACTTTTTCCACCAGTTGCTCGTGCCTTCGGACGTGCCGTCAGACTGCCGGGTCGACAACGCCAGAGTGTAGTTGTCCTGCCCCCGGGCCGCCGTGACGTCGGTCTTCAGGTTGCTACTGGTGAATTCCATGGGAAAGTCCGGCTGCGGGTCATCGGGGCAAGTCGGCGTGCCGAGCTTGTGCGCATGCCCGGACCGCTGCTCCAACCACAACGCCAGGTTCGGCCCGTCCCAGGCTGCTTACCCGAGGTCGTCAGATCAGCCGACCGCCACAGGTTGACCGGGGTGTTGTCACAGTCCCACGAGTGAGTCATCTCGGTCAGGAACTTCACCGAACGGATCACCTTGCCGGACAGGCTCGTCAGGTTGAACCGGAAGAAGGATCGGAAGGTCCCCGCACCCGTCGGCTCCTGACCCACCCGGGCAACACCGTCATCCCGGGTCACGTTCTCCGAGCCGGCGTAACCCCACATCGCCTTGTTGATCGTTGTCCACGGATCGATAACAACCGGATACACCGTCTCCGGCCCACGCAAAAGCTCCAGATCCGGCCGGATCACCAGATCCGAACCCTCGACGTCGGTCGGCAACTCCGTTTGTTCCGCTAGCTCCGGCGCGGTGCGAAGGCTGTCCTGTGGCTCGTCAACCGCCCCGCTCCGGGCGCTACTTTCGGCCGTCGCCTCGCTCGCGGACGAGTCCCACATGACCGCGTTGCCGCCCGACAACACCGGGATCCCAGCGTCGTTGACCACCTCAAACCCGCCGTCCGCCCGGTCACGGGCGGTCAGACCCGGTGTCTCCAACGGCAGCCGAAGCTCCTGCAGAGCAGGGTTCGCCGCCGCTCCGGCCGACTTGACCACCACTGCCCACGTGAACCCGTCCGCCAAAGCCCTCAGCCGGAGATCGACGTCAGGCCACACCGATTCGTAGACCGCGGTGTCACCTCCCAGCGTCGGAGCGGTCAACTCCCCCGGCCAGCGAAGGCTCACCTCGCCCCCCGCGATCGGCAGCCGCACCGCCGGCGCCGCCCCACCTGTGGAGAATGAAACGTCGGCCAACGTCGCCACGGGAGCGACGCCCCGATCCGGCGTCATCCGCAGCGTCGTATCGATCTGCCGCCACGCTCCATCGTCGCCCCGGGTCCACTTTGGCGTCGCGTAGGACTCCAACAACAACGAGCCTTCTGGAGTCGCCAACACCCGCGACGACTCCGACTTCGAATCCGCCACCTCGATGGTCAAGCCAGAACGCTTCGCCGCCGCCAACGCCACCGACTCCGCAGAGGGCGCCGGCTCATCCTCAACCTGTGCCGCCGCTGCCGGCACCGCATGTTGCACGCCTGCGGTCCCACCAGCCAGAAGCGCCACAAGTGTGAGCCCGGACCCCAAGACCACCTTGCGGGCACGGACCATCGCCCCACGACGTCGCACGCCGTCCTCCCCCGTAGATCAAGTCGGAGTGAAGGTAAGGCCCGCTACGCTTTGCGTCAATACCCCTACCAAATGTCACCGTGAGTAGCTCGCGCCTCGTTCGCAACCCCACGTCAGCCACACAAGATCACCCACAGTGAGGAGCAACCCCTACCCGAACAGAGCCGGTCCGGGCGGAGAGATTGACGGCATCATCAACACATCGGCGAAGGGGACCGTCTGAACGGTCACGTGCATAAGCGGCACAGCGAGGTCACCTAGCTAGGTGTTCACCCCGCCCGAGATGCCCCTCCCTGAAACACCACGAGCAGCGGTCGTCACGGCGTGGGGGAACGGCCCTCGTGAGCAACAGCGGCGAATTTCTCGCAACGGAAGCTCCCGCTCGTACGGTCCGCGATGGACACCTACTGGGGAGCTCAGTCGAACTAGGCCGTAGTTGCCGGGTGCCGGGTATGGCTACTGCCGCCGGGAGGCGACCTGCTCCCAAACTGCTCCCAATGTAATGGGCACAAACGGAGAAGCCCGTTACCGACATCTCCGGCGACGGGCTTCCTACCTGCGCATATCAATGGTGGGCGATACTGGGATCGAACCAGTGACCTCTTCGGTGTGAACGAAGCGCTCTCCCGCTGAGCTAATCGCCCTCAGCGCCGCTGACTCTACCTGATCGAGGGACCGGACCGCGAATCCGGGGTCAGTGCGTCGCGAGGTAGTGCAGCAGCCGGGCCAGGAGGTCGATGCCGAGGCTGTACTTCAGCGAGAGCCAGAGCACCACGGCGACGAAGACCAGGCCCACGGAGCCCAGCACGAGCCGCACCGGCAGGGACTGGCTGGTGGCCCAACGGGTCCAGCGTTGCACGTGCCGACGGGTGAAGTTGAGCAGTCTGCGGGCCCAGTGGAACTCGACCGCCCACACGCCGAGCCCGGCGATCACCAGCAGCCAGCCGGGGCCGGGCAGCGGGATGAGGGCGATACCGACGGTGACGATGATCGCCCCGAGGACGGAGATGAAGATCTTGAGGGCGATCCGGCCGGTGGGGTTGGCGCGGATCAGGTCGAGGGTGGTGCCGAGTCGCCGCCGCCAGCGCCCGCGGCGCCGCTCGGCGACGGCCACGCCGCCCCTGGGCGCACGGTCGTCCGGCCCGCCCCGACCAGGCCGGTCGTACTGATCAATCGGCACCGCGTACCCCCGCCTTTCGGCTGCTCGGGGCCCGACTTTCGGGCGCCCGGGCCGAGCCGTCGGATCCACTGAGGATCGGTTCGTAACCATTTGCACCCCCCAGTGTCCCCCCGGCCCGTCACTCCATTGGACCACTGGACGTTACCGGAGTAAGTCGACGTCTGAACGACCCCGATGCCGGGCGGGATCAAGCACTGGGCAGAACCGGATATCGTACAAGAATTTTCACATTCTATCGGCGTTTCCGACCACCTTCCCACCACTGGGTGAAGTCAGCGTATGGCGGAGCGTAGCCAGGAGTAGCGGCTGAGTATGGGAAAAGCGGGACACGCGCGTTCCGCAGCGGTGCCGGGGGGAGAACGTCCATGAGTGTCATCCGACCGACGACCGTAGAGGTCGAGACGTCGCTAAGGCTCGTCGCACCTGACGCCACCGCCTTGCCGGTGCGTGCCAGTCTGCGTTACGACCCTGCTGACCCGTATGCGGTCCACGTCCTGTTCCACGCCGAGTCAGCCGGCGGGGAGGCGGTGAGCTGGTCGTTCGCGCGCGAACTGCTGGTCACCGGCCTGGACGAGCCGGCCGGCATCGGCGACGTCCGGGTGTGGCCCTGGGCCACTCCGCGCGGCGACTTCGTCGCGCTGGCGCTGTCGTCCCCGGACGGCAACGCCCTGTTCGAGGTGCCGCGCAGCGTCCTGGTGCGCTTCCTGCGGCGGACCTACGTCGTCGTCCCGCGCGGCCGGGAGGCCGAGCACCTGGACGTCGACACGGCGGTGAACCGGCTGCTGGCCGGGCGCTGACACGGCACGGGCCGGGGGCCGCGCGGAGCTGCCGAGTCCGCGTGGGCCCCGGCCCCGCACATCTCCGGTACGCGCTCAGCCGTGCGTGGTGATGCCGCCGTCGACCGGGATCACCGCCCCGGTCAGGTACGCCCCGGCGCGGGACGACAGGTAGATCGCCGTGCCCGCCATGTCCTCGGGGCGCCCGATCCGGCCGAGCGGCACCTGCTGCTCGATCGCCGCCCGGGACTCGGGGTCGTCCAGGGCGAAGGCCATCATCTTGCTCTCGAACGGGCCGGGGGCGATGGCGTTCACCGTGATCCGTTCGCCGGCGAGCTGGTGGGCGAGGCCGCGGGTGAGCATGTGCACGGCGGCCTTGGTGGCCGAGTACGCGTACACCTCCATCCACGGCACGCGGATGCCGTCGATCGAGCCGATGTTGATCACCCGGGCCGGGTCGTCGGCGCTGGCCGCCGCGCGCAGCGCCGGCAGCAGGGCGGTCGTGAGCCGGAAGACGGCCTTGACGTTGACCGCCCACAGCTTGTCGAAGGCGCTCTCCGGGTACGCCTCCAGCGGCGCGCCCCAGGTGGCTCCCGCGTTGTTCACCAGCACGTCGAGCCGGTCGAGTCGCTCGCGCACCGCGGCGGCCAGGCTTTCGGCGCCGGCGTCGCTGCTCAGGTCGGCGGGGACGGCCTCGCACTGCCCTTCGGCCGACAGTTCGTCGGCCACCTTCGCGCAGACGTCCGTCTTCCGTGACGTGATGATCACGCGCGCGCCGGCCCGCACGAAGCCCCGGGCGATCATCAGCCCGATGCCCCGCGCGCCGCCCGTGACCAGGACCGTCTTGCCTTCGACCGAGAACAGATCCGTCATGCCCATCCCCTCGCCGCCTCCTGCGCCGGGCCGCCGCCGGTGGTCCGACGGGCCCGGGCGCTACCGATCGGTAACGTAGCCGGGCGACAACCGCCCCACAAGCCGCGCCCGGGCAGCCGCCGCCCGGCCGGCTGCCGATGCCGCCTCGGCGGTCCGCTCCGCCGGAAACGCCGCGTCCTGTTCGACGCAGATCGTTCGCCGAGGGGCGGCGGCGGGACCGGCGCCGGCGACCGCTGCGCCCGAAATGCGAGTGGGCCGGACCCGAGCTACCGTCGCAGACGATGGTCTCCACCGGTCAGCTCTCGCCAGCAACCCGTATCGACCTGATGCCCCCCGCCGGTCGGCCGAGCCGCGTGACACCGCCGGCGGACGCCGACCTGGCGTGCCGGTCCGCCGACCTCGACACTTTGGCCCTGCGCGACCTCGCCGGGGCGGCCGGCTGGCGGCGGCCGGTCCTGCTCGACGCGGACCTGCTCGTCCTCGTCACCGGCGGCCACGGCACCGCCGAGTTGGACTTCCGGCCGCTGCCCTGCCGACCTGGCACGCTGCTGCGGGTCCGCCCCGGCCAGGTGCTGCGTTGCGACACCCGGCAGTTGGACGCCGTGGTGGTCCGCTGGCGGGCCGGCGCGCTGCGCGACCTCGGGGTGGACGCGGACGGCCTGCCGGCGTACCAGCAGCTGGCCGGCGAGGACGAGGACGCGGTGATCAACGAGGTGACCCAGCTGGTCGTGGACTGCCGGCGGCACCCCGACGCGCCCGCCGCCCGCGCCCTGCTGCGCCACCAGCTCGCCGTGCTGCTGCTGCGGCTGGCGCTGCTGCCCGACCCGACCGAGGGGTCCGGGGCAGGACGGCGGGCCGGGAGTGACATCTTCGGCCGGCTGTGCCAGGAGGTCGAGCGCGGCTACCGGCACACCCGCCGGGTCGAGGACTACGCGGCCCGACTGGGCTGCTCCGTGCGTACCCTGACCCGGGCCTGCCTGGCGGCGACCGGGCGCAGCGCGAAGCAGGTGATCGACGAACGGGTGGCCCTCGAGGCACGGCGGCTGCTCGCGGCGACCGACGAGCCGATCGCCCAGATCGGCCGCCGGCTCGGTTTTCCGGAGCCGACGAACTTCGGCCGGTTCTTCAGCCGGGAGGTGGGGATGAGTCCCGGCGCGTTCCGGGCGTCGGGGGCCGGCGCCGGGCCGGGCGCGGGGTCGTCCACGTGGACGGTACGGCCCCGGCGGCCCGCCGATCCGCCCGGCCGCCCCCGCCGGGCAGAATGAGGGCGTGCAGATCTCCGCGCGCGGCGAGTACGCGGTACGGGCGGCCCTGAGCCTCGCCACCGCGTACCCCTCCCTGCTGTCCACCCAGGCCATCGCCACCGAGCAGGACATGCCGCGCAAGTTCCTGGAGGCCGTTCTGGCCGACCTGCGCCGGGCCGGGATCGTGCGGGCCCAGCGGGGCGCCGAGGGCGGCTACACGCTGGCCCGTCCGCCGCGGGAGATCACCATCGGGGCGGTCCTGCGCGCGGTGGACGGCCCGCTCGCCGGGGTGCGCGGGCTGCGCCCGGAGGAGACCAGCTACGAGGGCGCGGCGGAGAACCTGCCGCGGCTCTGGGTGGCCGTACGGGCGGCGGTGCGGCAGGTGGTCGACGAGGTCAGCCTCGCGGAGCTGGCCAGCGGGCGGCTGCCCGGCCACGTCCGCCGCCTGATCGCTCCTCCGGACGCCTGGGAGCCCCGCTGACCGGACCCGCGCGGAGCGGGTCCGGTGGGTTCCGGGCGTACGGGCGGTCAGCGGTCCGGCCGGCCGGCGGTGGTGTGGGCCGGGTCCCGGGTCAGCGGGTAGCGCTCCTCCCCCGCGCCCAGCGCGAGAGGTTCCGCGACGACCAGCGTGTGGTCGCCCGCCGGCACCTGGTGCACCGCCCGGCAGAGCAGCACGGCGAGTGCCCCGTCGAGCAGCGGGACGCCGAACGGGCCGGGCTGCCAGCCGGGGTCGGCGGCGAGCGGGGCGAGGTCGCCGGCGGAGGTCGCGGTCGCCCCCCACTGCCCGGTGGGGATCAGGTGCACCGCGAGGTGCTCGGCGCGTTCGATCGCCGGCCGGCTCGACGGCTGGCCGGCGAGGCAGAACGACACCAGCGGCGGCTCCAGTGAGACCGCTGTCAGCGAGGTGGCGGTGCACGCCGTCGGGGGCAGCGGGGGCCGACCCCGGTGGGCGGCCAGCCCCGGCGCGGTCACCACCGTGGCTGTGGCCGTCCGCCTGCTCAGCAGGGCACGGAACAGCTCCCGGTCGACGGGGCGCAGCTCGACCGCCAACATGCGTCTTCCTCTCCTTCGCGCGGGCCGCCGGCATGCCGGCGGGATGGCTGACGCCGGGCGACAGCCGCTGTCAGGTTCAGCGCCCCGGGTACGGCTCACCGTTACGGCTGCGGCGACCATACGACCGTTCATCGCCCCAATCCGGTCGGCTGACCGCCGTCCGCGTGCCGTGACCCGCGTCCACCGGCGCCGAGCATCCGATAAAACCTACCTGATAACTAGGATTGTGCGGGTCAAAGGACGGCCCGGTCCAGTGCGAATGCGCCCCGGTTTCCCGAATCGCCGTTCCGGGCATCTCAGATCCCGACACGACAGGGAAAAGGTGACGAAGGGAGGCCCCCGCGATGGGCCTGATGTTCCGCAAGCGTCAGAAGTTCGGCCCGCTCGTCCTGAACTTCACCGAGAACGGGTTCTCCTCGTGGAGTCTGCGGATCGGTAGATGGTCCTGGAACTCGCGGACCCGGGCGCACCGCGTCGACCTGCCGGGCCCGCTGTCCTGGAAGCAGGACAAGTCCCGGGCGTGACGTCCCGGAGGCGGGCGGGGCGCCGGTCGCGCACCGGCGCCCCCCCCGCCGTCCCGGTCCCCGTCGCCGTTCCGGTCCGGGCCGCCGTTCCGGTCCCGATCGGCGTTCGGGTCCGGGCCGCCGGCCACCGTGACCACCGTGGGGTACGGCGACGTGTACGCCCACGGGCAGGTGGCCCGCGTGGTCGTCAGCCTCCAGATGGTCTTCAGCATCGGGGTGCTCGCCACCGGCGTGTCGATCGTGGTCAAGCAGCTGGCCCGGCGCCCGGGCGGGCGGTGATCAGCACGTCCCCGCCGAGCCGACCGTGCTCCGGGTCCCGGGTCACCGCGCCGGCGGCGAGCAGGGCGGTCACGGCCCGGGTCGCGTCCTCCGCCCGGTAGAGGGTGTCGGTGAGGGCGTGCCGGCGCAGCTCGGTCAGCGTACGGGGGCCGGTGCGGCCCAGCTCGGCGAGCAGCTTCCGGCCCAGCGGGTCCGGGTCCGGCTCGGCCGAGGCGTCCAGGGCCGGCCCGCCCGGCTCGGCCGGATCGAGGTAGCGGACCCCGCCGGCCCCGCCGGCCGCCCAGAGGGCGTCCTTGAACGCCGTCAGGCTCCGGTCCGACCCGGTCGCGAACGCGATCCGCCGCACGGACCCGCCGGCCGCCTCCAGGGGGCCCACCGCCAGGTCGGCCTCGGCGACCAGCGGGAAGCCCGCCGCCGACAGCCGCGGCCGCAGGGGCGCGTCCGGCTCGCCGACCAGCAGCAGATCCGCCGGGCGGCCGGTGCGGGCGGCGGCGAGCAGGTCCGGCGTCGGGGCCGCCCCGTGGGCCACGGTGAGCAGCGGCGCGGCAGCCGCCCCGGCGGCCTTGAGCGCCACCGGCAGCCGCGCCGGATCGCCCGGCATCACGTGCACGGCCACCTCGGCGGGAAGGGCCGCCTCGACCGCGCCGAGCCGGGCCGGCAGGTCCTCGGTGCCCTGGGCGAGCACCAGGATCGTCAGCCGGAACCCGCGCAGCCGGTCGCCGTGCGCCGCGACCGCCCGCAGCGCGGCGTCCGCGCCGCCGTCGTCGGTCCCGGCGTACGCCAGGGCGACGGTGGCCCGGCGGGCGCGCTGCCGCGCGGCGGGCAACCAGGCGTCGAGCTGCCGGAGGAGCAGTTCGCGGAGGACGGCGTCGGTGGGCATCCTGACGTTCTACCGCACGGGCGCGCGCCCGGGGACGCCGCTCCCCGGATCGCCCGGCGACGCGGTCCCAGCCACCGCTCTGTGACGGTCAGGCCGGTACGGAGATTCCGACGCCGCCGCGGGTCTGGCCGCCGTAGCGCTGCCGCTCCCGGTCCAGGTCGAGCCGGCCGATGCGCCTGCGGGCGGCCAGCGCGGCGTCGTCGAGCCGGTCGGCCGGGACCAGCCAGACGATCTCGAACTCCAGCCCGTCCGGGTCCTGCCCGTAGAGACTCTTGGTGGTGCCGTGGTCGGAGCTGCCGACCAGGGCGCCGGCGGCGGCCAGCCGCTCGGCGGTGGCGGCCAGCTCGTCGAGCGTGTCGACCTCCCAGGCCAGGTGGTAGAGGCCCACCGTGGCGCGGCCGGCGGTGGAGCGCCCGGCGCCCCGCCCGATCTCGAACAGGCCGAGGTCGTGGTCGTTGGTGGAGCCGGGAGCCTGGAGGAAGGCGGCGCCCCGGAACCCGTCCGGGGTCATCGGCACGGGGCGGAAGCCGAGCACGTCGCGGTAGAAGGCGACGCTGCGGGCCAGGTCGGCGACGTAGAGGACGGCGTGGTTGAGGCGGTGGATTCCCATGACGTCCACGCTAGCGCGACTTGGTTGAACTCTCAACTACAAGCCCTATGATGGTGGTCATGACCCGCTGGCTGAACGCCGACGAGCAGCGCACCTGGCGCGCGTACCTGACCGCCACCCGCGCGCTCATGGAGACCCTCGACCGCGAGTTGCAGCACGACGCGGGGATGCCCCACGCGTACTACGAGATCCTGGTACGGCTGTCCGAGGCGCCCGGCCGGCGGCTGCGGATGAGCGAGCTGGCCGACGCGACCGGCTCCTCGCGCAGCCGGCTGTCGCACGCCACGGCCCGACTGGAGGCGTCCGGGTGGGTCCGGCGGGAGGCCTGCCCGACCGACCGGCGCGGGCAGGTGGCCGTGCTGACCGACGCCGGCTTCGCCGCGCTGGCCGCCGCCGCACCCGGCCACGTCGAGGGGGTACGCCGGCACCTGTTCGACGCGCTCAGCCCGGCCCAGATCGACCAGCTGCGCCGGATCAGCGAGACCATGGTGGACCACCTGACCGGTTGACGACCGAATCGCGGGCGTCCGGGTCTTGTACATACCGTCGCGGGCCGGCCACGATGGGGCGTGCCCTCCGGCTTCGGTGAACTGACCGTCCAGGCGACCCACCTGGTGTCCGCCGGCGACCTCGCCGGCGCGCAGCAGCTGCTCTCCGACGCGCTGAGCGACGCCGACTCCCGCCCCGACCGCGCCACGCCCGAGCTGGCCGAGGCCGCCGGGCTCCAGGCCCGGGTCCTGGTCGCGCTCGGCGAGCCGCACTCCGCGCGGGGCTGGGCCGCCTTCGCGTACGCGGCGGCGACCCGCCTGCACGGCCGGTCCGACCCGCGTACGGTGACCGCGGCGGCGACGCTCGCGGCGGTGCTGCACCGGGTCGGCAGCTACGCCCGCGCCGCCCGGCTGTACGCCGACGTCATCATCGAGCTGACCGCGTCGGACGGGCCGGAGTCGCCGCGGGTGCTGGCCGCCCACGCCGACCTGGCCACCGTGGAGTACGCCCGGGGGCAGTGCGAGGTGGCCCGGGAGCGCCTGCAGGACGCGTGGGAGCTGCACCGCGAGGTGTACGGCGACGGGCACCCCAGCGGGATCAAGATGCTGGCCCGGCTCGGATCGATGCAGCGCGACTGCGGCGAGTTCGCCGAGGCGCACGACAACCTCGCCCTGGCCCGGGAGCTGTGCCGCCAGCACCTCGCCGCGGACGACCCGCTCGCGGTGCAGGTCGCGGCCCTGGCCCGGGCGGCGGCCAACCCCGCCCACGTCTGCGCCCAGCCCGGCGCCCACGTAGATCAGCACCTGCACCCAGGCCACCAGTTCGGCGGGGCGACCGAGGCGGAGGCGCCAGCCGTACCGCCGGATCGGGAGCCGCCCGTGGTGCCGGCCGCGCGGATGCCCCCGCCCGCCGAGGGGCCGCCGGCGTACCAGCCGACGTGGCCGGCGGACGACGACCCGCACCCGCCCGGGGTTCCCACGCCCCGCCTGCCCCCGGAGGCGCCGGCCCGGCACGCCGCGCCGGCCGAGGACGACGAGTGGCCGCCGCACGCCGCACCGGACGACCCGGCAGCCGGGCAGGACGACGAGGACACCTGGCAGCGGCACGCAGGTCCGGCGTCCGACGACCCAGCACGGGTCGAGGACGACGAGTGGCCGCGGCACGCCGCGCCGTCGGCCGAGGACCCGGTTCCGGACCAGGACGAGGACGCGTGGCTGCGGCGGCACGCCGCGCCGGACGGCCCGGCGCGCGTCGAGGACGAGGACGCGTGGCTGCGCCGGCACGCCGTACCCGATGGCCCGGACGCGGCGGACGAGGGCCGCTGGGTGCCGCGGTCCGGCTGGCCCCCGGAGGGTGCGGTGCCGCCGGCGGTGGTCGGACTGGCCGGCGGGAACGGGCAGCCTGCCGACGGCGAGCGGCCCGGAGCGGGCCCGGCCGGGGGCGGTGCGGAGCCGGCCGGGGTCCGGGCCGTGCGCCCGCCCGCGGCCCCGCCGGAGCCGTCGCGGCTGCTCCCGGTGCTGGTCCCCCGCCCGCCCGCGCCGCCACCGCGCCGGCTCGCCCCGCTCGTGCTGGTCGGCGGCGTGACCGTGGTGGTGCTCGGCACAGCGGCGGTGGTCGCCGGGGTCTCCCGGGTCGACAGCCCGCGCCCCGGGCCCTCGCCGTCGGCGACCGCCCCGCCGGGGCCCGCCCGGTCGGGCTCGACGGCGGGCGCCGGCCCGTCGGGCAGCCCGCAGGCCGCCGCCTCGCCCGGCACCCCGCCCGGCGGGATCACGCTGCGGGACAACCGGGACAACATCGCGCTGAGCTGGACGTACCCGGCCGGCGCGAGCGGACCGGTGGTGATCGCGGGCAGCCCGTCCGGGCAGCAGCCGCGTGCCTTCGAGACCCTGCCGCCGGGCAGCACCAGCTACCTGGTCCACGGGCTGGACCGCGACGACGACTACTGCTTCACCGTCGCCGTGGTCTGGTCGGTGGACAAGGTCGGCCAGACCGGTCAGGTCTGCACCCGCCGCCACTGACCCCGTTCGGCCGGGGGTCAGGCGGCGAGGGCGGCCAGGAAGGCGTCGGCGATGACCGCGTGGCCGGGCAGGCCCGGATGGACCCGGTCGGGCGCCCAGTGGCCGGGCGGGGTGTGCGCCAGCACCCGGTCGAAGGCCGCCTGGGTGGGCACGTGCACGGCCTCGAAGTCCTTGGCGAGGGCGGCGACCACGGCCGCGTACCGGTCGGTCTGCGCGCGCTGCGGCTCGTCGACGTCCGGCTCGACGAGGAACGGGTCGGCGAGCAGCAGCCGGCAGCCCGTCGCGTCCACGGCCCGGCGCAGCAGGACGCGCAGCGTGCGCTCGTACTCGTCGATCGGCACCGCGTCGGCCTCCCGACCGGGGCTGAACGCCCGCCAGATGTCGTTGATGCCGATCATCACGCTGAGCCAGTCCGGGCGCTCGCCGACCGCGTCGGACTCCCAGCGGACCGCCAGGTCCCGGACCGTGTGCCCGCTGATCCCCCGGTTGACCCAGGTCAGCTCCACGCCGGGGTGGCGGGCGGTGACGAACGCGCGGACGAGGCTCACGTAGCCGTCGCCGTACGGGGCGGCGGCGTCGCGCCGGCCGCAGTCGGTGATGCTGTCCCCGATGAAGACGACCCGTTGACCGGTACTCAGCAGCATCGCGCGACCCCATCCCGACCCGGCGGCGTGGCCGGCCCAGATCGCTTGGTGGGAGAGGTCGCCGCGCGGTATCTTGTGCAATTCAGACACAAAAAAGGAACGGCGCAGAAATGCCGTTCCGTATGCAATTCTAATCACTAGGGAGACGGCTTGTCAAGGCACTCGGACGGTCCCGGCGAGCTGCGGCACGACGACGAGATCGGCCACGAGCAGGAGTACGTCTCCATGCTCTACGACCGGCTCGATGGGATGCGGGAGCAGGCCGCCCAGCGGCTCACCACGGAGCTGCGTGCCACCGGCGGCACCCAGCAGGAGCGGTCCCAGCGCGACAGCGCCGTCCGGATGTACGCCGAACAGGTCGAGCAGTACTCGGCGGTGGAGAACGGGCTCTGCTTCGGCCGGCTGGACACCGACGACGGGGCGCGCCGTTACATCGGCCGGCTCGGGATCTTCGACACCGGCGGCGACTACGACCCGCTGCTCATGGACTGGCGGGCCCCGGCCGCCCGGGCCTTCTACCTGGCCACCGCCGCCAACCCGCAGGGCGTACGGCGGCGCCGGCACCTGCGTACCCGGCAGCGGAAGGTGACCGCGGTCAACGACGAGGTGCTCGACCTGGCCACCGCCTCCCCCACCGCGCACGAGGAGCTGACCGGCGAGGCGTCCCTGCTCGCCGCGCTCAACGCCGGCCGGACCGGCCGGATGCGCGACATCGTCGAGACCATCCAGGCCGAGCAGGACCGGATCATCCGCGCCGACCTGCCCGGGGTGCTGGTGGTCCAGGGCGGCCCGGGCACCGGGAAGACGGCCGTCGCGCTGCACCGCGCGGCGTACCTGCTCTACACCCACCGGCGGGAGCTGTCGAGCCGGGGCGTGCTGCTGGTCGGCCCGAACGAGACGTTCCTGCGCTACATCTCGCAGGTGCTCCCGGCGCTGGCCGAGACCGGCGTGCTGCTGCGTACCCAGGGCGACCTCTTCCCCGGAGTGAACGCCCGGCGCGCGGAGCCCGCGGAGGCCGCCGCGCTCAAGGGGCGGGCGGAGCTGGTCGAGGTGCTCGCGGCGGCCGCGCGGGACCGGCAGTGGGTGCCCGACGAGCCGCTGGAGATCGAGGTCGAGCGCGAGGTGCTGCGGCTGGACCCGGAGACCGTGCGGGCGGCCCGGGATCGCGTCCGCCGCGCGGGCCGGCCGCACAACCTGGCCCGCGCCCTGTTCGACATCGAGATCGTGCACGCGCTGGCCGACCAGATCGCCGAGCGGATCGGCGCCGACCCGCTGGGCGGGGAGAACCTGCTCGACGAGGCCGACGTCGCGGAGATCCGCCGGGAGCTGCGCGACGAGCCCGAGGTCCGCGCCGCCCTGGACCAGCTCTGGCCGGTGCTCACCCCACAGCGCCTGCTCGCCGACCTGTACGCCGACCCGGACCGCGTCGCCGCCGCCGCGCCCGGGCTCACCGACGCCGAGCGGGCCCTGCTGCACCGGGAGCCGGGCGGCGGCTGGACCCCCGCCGACGTGCCGCTGCTGGACGAGGCCGCCGAACTGCTCGGCGAGGACGAGCGGGCCGCCGAGGCGCGCCGCGCACGCATCCGGGCCCTGCAGCGCGAGTACGCCGAGGGCGTGCTGGAGATCGCCCGCGGCTCGCGTTCCATCGACGTGGAGGACGAGGCGGACGGCGGCGAGATCCTCGGCGTCACCGACCTGCTGGACGCCGACCGGCTGCTGGAACGCCAGGAGGAGGGCGACCGGCTGACCACCGCCCAGCGGGCCGCCGCCGACCGGCGCTGGGCGTTCGGGCACGTCATCGTCGACGAGGCGCAGGAGCTGTCGCCGATGGCCTGGCGGCTGCTGATGCGCCGGTGCCCGAGCCGGTCGATGACGATCGTCGGGGACGTGGCGCAGACCGGGGCGCTGGCGGGCACCGCCTCCTGGGCGGACGCGCTGGAGCCGTACGTGGCGCAGCGCTGGCGGTTGGAGGAGCTGACCGTCAGCTACCGCACCCCCGCCGAGATCATGGCGGTCGCCGCCGGGGTGCTGGCCGAGATCGACCCGCACCTGCGTCCGCCGCGCTCGGTACGGGAGAGCGGCGTGCCGCCCTGGGAGCGTACGCTCCCGGCCGACCGGCTGGCCGCCGAGCTGACCGACGCCGCGGTGGCCGAGGCCGCCGCGCTGACCGACGGCCGGCTCGGGGTGATCGTGCCGGCGGGGCGGGTCGACGAGTTGGGCGCCGCCGTCGTGGCGGCGCTGCCCGAGGCGGCGATCGGCGAGCACCCCGAGCTGGAGAGCCGGGTGGTGGTGCTCACCGTCGGGCAGGCCAAGGGGCTGGAGTTCGACTCCGTCCTCGTGGCCGACCCGGAGCGGATCGTGGCCGAGTCGCCGCGCGGGCACAGCGACCTGTACGTCGCCCTCACCCGCGCCACCCAGCGCCTCGGGGTGCTGCGGGCCGGCTGAGGCCGGGCGGGTGGACGGCCGGACCGTCCACCCGCCACCGCCGGGTCACTCGTCGGTGAAGTTGCCGACCTGGCTGCCGGTGCTCGACTTGTCGCTCGTGGAGCCGCCCGCCGGGGTGCTCAACCCGCCGGTGGTGGCGTCCCCGGTGGTCGTCGGCGCGACCGTACCCCGGTGCCGCTCCGGCTGCCGGGCCAGCCGCCGGGTGCTCGCCGGGCCGGCCGTGCCGCCGGTCGTGGTGACCGCGCCCTGCCCGCGGGTGGGTCCGCCGTCGCGCAGCGTCCCCTGGTCCACCGGTTGGTGCGCCGGGTCGTACGGGTCCTCCTCCTGGATGACCCGCAGCTCGTCGGTCTGCGGGACGGTGACCTCGTCGAGCGCCCCCTCGCCGTACACGCCGCCGGCGATCCGGTCCTCGGCCTTGCGGGCGGACTCCCGCATCGTGTCGTCCTCACGCACGTCCATCACCTCGCAGGTTCTGTCCGGATCTTCCTGCGTGCCCGAGGTCCGGCCCCGCAAACCCGGGCCGGCGGAACCCTCCGCACGGCAGAGCGACGACCGGACACGCGGAGCAACCGGTGACGGTACGGCCCGGAGGTGATCCGTGGCCGCGTCGTGCGGCGGGACCTGCGCCGACGGCCGACTTCCGGGGCCGGCGGGCGTTACCCCGTCGGCCCCCCGGGTAGACGGGGGGTGCCCCCGCCGGGAACGCGAACCGTGCCGTGGCCGACACGCGGTAGCGGGGCGGGGGCGAGGTAGGACTCATCAAATCCTGAGGAGGACCAGATGAGCACGCAGGCCGCATCCACCAGGCCCATGAACCGGCCGACGGCGCAGGAGGCGCCGAACCGCCCGATCCAGGAGGCACCCACCCGGCCGATGCCGGCGATGCACGACGGGCGCCGGGAGGCGATGCAGGCACCCGGCACGGAGACCAAGCAGGCGCTGAAGACCACCGAGTTCTGGGTCTACGCCGCCTCGGTCGCCGCCGTGCTGATCGCCTCGTACCTGGTCGGCAAGAACTCGGTCGGCGTGGACATCTTCCGCGCACCGCAGGCCTGGTTCTTCATCACCCTGCTGACGATCGGGTACCTGGGCAGCCGGGGCCTGGCCAAGGCGGGGAGCAACTACCGCAGCGCCACCGAGCGCAAGGCCCGGCACTGACCGGGTAACCATCCGCCCCGAGCGGAACGGCGGCCTCCGGGAGCACTCCCGGAGGCCGCCGTCGTACGTCGTCGACCGTTACTCGTCGCCGAAGCCCCAGTCCTCCGCGAAGTCGCCCTCGACGGCGTCCTCGATCATCTCCCCGGCGACCATGCCGCCCACCGCGCCCAGCGCGGCGCCGGCGACGATCCCGCCCATCCCCGGGCCCCGTCCGTGGCCATGCCCGTGCCCGTGGCCGTGACCGCCGAAGCCCTGGGCGCGCAGCTGGCCGTAGCGCCCGGTGGTCTCCCGCAGCCAGCCGTCGACGACCTGCACCCAGTCGACCCGGTCGGCGTCGGCGTGCGCCACCTGGTACCGGCCGAACACGTCGTGGCCGGGGGTGAGGAAGCCGCCCCGCTTGTCGCACTCCAGCACCACGTCGATGCCGCTCTGGCTGGTGACGAGGGTCAGCTCCACCTGGTTGACGCCCTGCGCCGCGTACTGCGGCGCGGCGAAGTACTCGATCTCCTGGTAGAACGGCAGCGTCTGTTGCACGCCGTAGATGCGGCCCCGCTCCAGGTCGGCGCCCTTGAACCGGAAGCCGAGCCGGGCGAAGGCGTCCAGGATGCGCTCGTGCACCGGCAGCGGGTGCACCGCCACCTGGTCGAGGTCGCTCTTGTCGACCGCCCGGGCCACCGCCACCTCGGTCCGCAGCCCCATCGTCATGCCGTGCAGGCGCTGGCCGTAGACGTCGGTGATCGGGGTCTCCCACGGCACCGGCAGCTGGAACGGGATCGACAGCTGCTGTTTCGGGGCCAGCTCGAAGGCGCCGCTGACCGGCATCCGGTGGAACTCCATGATGCCCGCGTACTCGTGGTCGCCGCCCTCGATCTCGACCCGCGTGACCAGGCTGACGGCGATCTGCTCGATGGCGGCCGGGCTGTCCCCGCCGACCAGGTTGACCTGGCCGTCGAGGGTGAGGCCGGGCCGGGTGTTCGGGTTGGCCAGCACGGTGTCCACGCTGGGACCGCCCACGCCGAACGCGCTCAACATCTTCTTGAAGACCATCGTCACTCCCGCTGACGGGGACGCGCGCTCCACCCTGGAACGCCGCCGTTCACGGTCACCCTAACCAGGGCCGCTGTGAAGTGCCTGTGAGGGTGCCGGCGCGTTTCCTCACTGACCGCGTCGTCGACGTCCTGTCGGACCCCTGGTGGAGGATGGTCACATGATCGGAATGCTACGCACCGTGGTGCTCGACGCACCTGACATCAAGACCCTGAGCGCGTTCTATGCCGACCTTGCGGGCTGGACCGAGCGCTACGCCGACGACGAGTGGGTCACCATGGGCACGCCGGACGGCTGGCGCGTCGGCTTCCAGCTCGCCCCCGACCACGTGCCGCCGCGGTGGCCGGACCCGGGCCGTCCGCAGCAGGCGCACCTCGACCTGCGCGTGCCCGATCTGGAGGCGGGCACCGACCGCGCCCTCAGCCTCGGCGCCACGCTGCTGCGGCGCAACGAGACGTGGCACACCCTGGCCGACCCGGCCGGCCACCCGTTCGACCTGTGCCGCAACGCGGGCAACCCGGCCACCACGCTGACGGGCGTCATGCTCGACTGCCCCGACGCGAAGGTGCTCAGCGCGTTCTACGCCGAGCTCCTCGGCAAGCCGGTCACCTACGAGGGCGAGGGCGCGGCCATGATCGGCGAGGACGACGCCCAGCCGCTGATGTTCCAGCAGGTCGCCGACTACCGGCCGCCGCGGTGGCCGGATCCGGCGGCGCCGCAGCAGTTCCACCTCGACGTCACGGTCGACGACGTGGACGCCGTCGAGCCGGCCGTGCTCGGGCTCGGCGCGACCCGGCTGCCCGCCGGCGGCGAGAACTGGCGGGTCTACGCCGACCCGGCCGGCAAACCGTTCTGCCTCTGCTGGGACTGAGGACGTATGCGTGGGCCCGACCGGGCGGCGGCAACCCGCCGGTCGCACCCGGGAGTGGCCGAGCACCGGGAAGCGGAAGGGAGGGATTGACCGGCTCCGACCGGGGTATCCGGGGAGGATCGGGAGGAAGGAGATGCCGCGAATGGTCAACGTCGGCTACACCCTGTTGTGCGAGCAGGCCGGCCCGAAGCAGCTGGTCGACCACGCGGTACGCGCCGAGGCGGCCGGCTTCGACCACCTGGTCGTCTCCGACCACTACAGCCCCTGGCTGGACTCGCAGGGCCACTCCCCGTACGCGTGGTCGGTGCTCGGCGCCGTCGCCCACGCCACCGGCCGGGCCGGGCTCATGTCGTTCGTGACCTGCCCGATCCGCCGTTACCACCCGGCCGTGGTGGCGCAGAAGGCCAGCACCGTCGGGGTCCTCTCCGACGGCCGGTTCACCCTGGGGCTCGGCGCCGGGGAGAACCTGAACGAGCACGTCGTCGGCGGCTGGCCGCACGTGGAGCAGCGGCACGAGATGTTCGAGGAGGCGTTGCAGATCATCCGGCCGCTGCTGGCCGGCGAGACGCTGACCTTTTCCGGCAACCACTTCGACGTGCCGGACGCGTACGTCTGGGACCGGCCGGACCGGCCCGTGCCGATGGCCGTCGCCGCCTCCGGCCCGCAGTCGGCGGCCCTCGCCGCCGAGTACGCCGACGGCGTCATCGCCACCGAGCCGGACCCGCACCTCGTGCAGCTGTACGAGGACGCGGGCGGCGCCGGCCGGCCCCGGTACGGGCAGGTCGCCATCTGCTACGGCCCGGACGAGGCGGAGTGCCGCAAGATCGTGCACGACCAGTTCCGCTGGTTCGGACTGGGCTGGAAGGTCAACGCCGACCTGCCGGGGCCGGACTCGTTCGCCGCCGCCACCCAGTTCGTCCGCGAGGAGGACGCGGCCCAGGGCGTTCCCTGCGGCCCGGACGTCGACCGGCACGTCGAGGCGTTCAAGAAGTTCGTCGACGCCGGCTTCACCCACGTGGCGCTCCTCCAGGTCGGCGGGGACGGCCAGCCGATGTTCCTCGACTGGGCCCAGGAGGAGCTCCTCCCCCGCCTCCGCGCCCTCTGACCCGCCCGCCCCGCCCCTCGCCCCTCACCCGCTCGCGCCTCCGCGATCTTGCACTTTTGGCCCCCGATACGGGCGTTTCACCCCGTTCGTGGGCGGGGTGGGTGGGCCGGATGGGTGGGGGCGGGTCAGCGCCGGAGGGAGAGGGCGGCGAGGAGGTCGCGGGTGGTGCGGCGGGCCGGGGCGAGGACCGAGTCGCGCAGCCAGCGGGCGGCCGGGGTGACCGTGGCCCGCCAGGCCGCGCCCACCGCCCGGCCGACGGGCACGACCGTGTGCCGCCACACCCAGCGGACCGCCCTGCCCGCCGGCACGACCGTGTGCCGCCACACCCAGCGCAGCGCGCGGCCGAGCGGGACCACGGCATACCGCCACAACCCTCGGGCCGCCCCGACAAGGAGGGCGACCGCGCCGCGCCAGAGCCGGCGCAGCACGAGGCGGTACGCCAACCCGAGGACGCGGCCGGCGAGCCGCCAGGCGTACGCGAGGGCGCCGGCCACCAGCCGGACGAGCCACCACAGGCCGCGCCCGACGGCGGCCAGCAGCGGGGCGACCACCCGCCACAGCCAGCGCGCCGGACGTACCAGCAGATGCTGGACCAGCCAGGCGAGCGGGACGCCGAGGGCGCGCAGCGCCCACGCGACCGCGCGCCCGAGCCGGCGCAGCGCCGGCCACACCACCGCCCGGACCAGCCAGGCCAGCGGACGCCAGAGCAGGTGCACGGCCAGCCAGACCAGTGGGCGCCACAGCAGGTGCACGGCCAGCCACACCAGTGGGCGCCACAGCAGGTGCACGGCCAGCCACACCAGTGGGCGCCACAGCAGGTGCACCGCCACCCAGGCCAGTGGGACCCACAGCACCCGGTGCAGGAACCAGGCGAGCGGGCGTAGCACCCAGTCGCGCAGGGCCCGGCCGAGCGGGCCGAGCACCCGGCGGCCCAGCCACCGGGCGGTCACCACCAGCAGCTCCCAGAGCAGCCGTACAGGCAGCACCACGACCAGGGCGACGCCCCAAGCAACCGCGGCGACCAACGGGGACGGCTCGGGTTGCCGGGCAGGAGTACCGCTCACGGGCCGACGGTAGCGGGAGGCGCCGACAGCACCGCGGCCGGCTGCGGTCAGGCCGGGCGCACGTCGAACTCGGCGAGCACCGGATAGTGGTCGGAGGCCCACTCGGTCTCGCCGCCCCGAAGCACGGCGCGGGAGCGGGCCAGCCGGGCCAGCGCCGGGGTGGCGAACAGGTAGTCCAGGCGCATGCCGGAGAACTCCGCGCCGCCGCCGTGCCGGGTGGGCGCGGTCAGCCCCTCGTCGGGCGGGTCGCCGGGGGCGGACGCGTACAGGTCGACCAGGCCGGCGGCGGCGAGCCGGGTGACGGCGCGGGTGTCCGGCGTGCGGCCGTCCCGGCGCAGGTGACGACGCCGGTACGCGGGCGGCAGCCGGGCGATCCGCGCGGTGTGGTCGCTGTCCGGGTCGAGGGTGTTCAGGTCGCCGGCCAGCAGCGCCAGCGGCCCGGGCGACCGGCGTACGGCGGCGGCCAGCCAGCCCGCCTCGACCCGGCGGCGCAGCCCGCGGTACGGGTCCAGGTGGGCGGCGAGCACGGTGAGCGGCCCCGCGTCGGTGGCCACCGTCACCCGCTGGGCGGCGTGGTGGAACGGACGGCGCACCGGCCCCGCCGTGAGCACCCGCAGCGGCGGGCGGACGAGCACGGCGACCGGCTGGCCGAACCAGGACCGGGCCAGGTACGGGCGCATGCCCAGCCCGGCGGCGAAGTCGGCCAGCACGGACCCCGCGTCGAAGCCGCGCAGTTCCTGCGCGGCGAGCAGGTCCGGCCGGTGCGCGGCGACGACCCGGGCCACCAGGTCCAGCCGGCCGGGCCCCGCCCGGTCCCGGCCGCCGGTCCTGATGTTCCAGGTCATCACCCGCAGCACGGCAGGCTCCGGTTCGTCGGCCGCGGCACGGCACGCTCGCGGGTCGGGAGGCGGCGCACGGCGGCACGCTCGCGGGTCGGGAGGCGGCGCACGGCGGCACGCTCGCGGGTCGGGAGGCGGCGCACGGCGGCACGCTCGCGGGTCGGAAGACTGCGCACGGCGGTCGGTCAGTCCGGCCGGGCGGCCTTGGCCAGCTCGTCGTCCAGCTCGGCCACCTGCTCGGACTCGATCGCCGGCCGGTTGCCCGCGCGCACGTCGGCGTTCGGTCGGAGGATCCAGTACAGCAGCCCGAGCCACAGGGCGCCGAGCAGGATCGCGCCCATGAAGTCGGTCGGGTGGTGCATGCCCCGGTACATCCGGGAGGTGGCCACGCCGACCGGCATGATCACGGCCAGCGCCACGAACAGCCAGCGCCACCAGCGGTCCGTACGCGGGAACACCAGCAGCGCGATCGCGCTCCAGAGGCAGATGGTGGCGGCGATGTGGCCGGACGGGAAGGACGAGGTGGGCATGTGCCCGTCCAGGTTCTCCACCGGCGGGCGCGGCCGGTCGACCGCGCGGGCGGAGGCGAGGAAGAGGGTCAGCTCGCCGAACATCGCCAGCACCACGAACAGCACCGGCCGCCAGCGTCGCCACACCGCGAGCACGAGCGGGCAGAAGACGAGCGAGACGAGCAGGATGGCGTGGGTGTCGCCGAACTTGCTCCACCACCAGCTCAGCTCGGTGAGCGTGGCGGTGTGCCGTTCGGCGAACCAGCGGGGGACGGCGGTGTCCAGGGCGTCGAACACGGTGCCCTCGGCGTACCGGCTGACGTAGACGCCGAAGGCGTACAGGGCGCCGAAGACGAGGACCCAGCCGACCAGCAGCTCGGCGACGGCGGAGCGCGGGTGCTCCAGGACGTGCTCCTCGGCCGGGGCCGGGGCGATCTCGTGCCCCGCCTCCGGCTCCAGGCCCTCGGTCAGCGGGGGCACCGGCCGGCCGCGCTCGCGCCGCCACAGCCGGAAGGCGTACGCGGTGACGCCCAGCCACGCCGCGCCGAGCAGCCAGCCGCCGACCACGTCGGAGACGAAGTGCACGCCCAGCGCGATCCGGGTCAGCCCGACCACCGCCACCAGCACCGCGACCAGGGCGATCGCCGGCCTGCGCCAGCGGGGCGCCATGGCCGGCAGGAACACCAGCAGCAGGGCCCCGTACGCGACGAACGAGCCGAGGGCGTGCCCGCTGGGGAAGCTGTTGCCGGGGGCGCTCGCGACCGGCACGTCCACGACCGGGCGGAGCCGGCCGACGAGGGTCTTCAGCGACGGGTCGAGGATCAGCCCGCCGGCCCCGGCGACGATGAGGTAGACCGCGAGCCGGGCCTGCCGCCGGATCAGCAGCCCGACGACGGCGACGCTGACCAGCCAGATCAGCACGGGCCGGCCGCCCAGGTCGGTGACCGCCTGCAGGACGGTGACCAGGGCGTGGTGCGGCGCGACGAGGGCGTTGAACCACGCGGCGGCCTCGCGGTCGGCGTGGTAGAGCGGGCTCCAGTGGAACCGGACGAGCATCAGCAGCAGGCCGAACCCGGCTCCGGTGCCGGCGACGGCCAGCAGCCCGGCGACGCTCCGCTCGGCGAAGTGGCCGAGTGGGCGACGCGCCACCTCCTTGACCGCGGTCACCCCGCACCTCCCTTGTCTCCCCTGGCGAGGCGCTTTACCCGATCGGGTTCTCGCCTACACGCCGGGGCGTCCGGGGGCGGGTCAGTGACTCTCGGCGCGCTCCGCCTCGGGCTGCCACAGGTCCGGCTCGGCCGGCTCGGGCACGCCGATCCGCATCGCCTCCAGCTGGGCGGCGAACGCCAGCCCACCGAAGAGCGCCATCCCGGTGAGGTTGGCCCACAGCAGCAGCGCCATCATCCCGGTCAGCGCGCCGTACGTCTGCCCGAAGCCGTCGCTGAACCGCACGTACCCGGCGAGCAGCACGCTGGCCAGCCACCACAGCACGGTCGCGATGCCGGCGCCGAACAGCAGCCAGGACAGGCCGGGCTGCCGGCGCCGCGGGGCGTGCCGGAACAGCAGCGCCACGGCGAGGACGGTCAGCCCGAGGCTCAGCGGCCAGCGGACGACGTCCCACAGGCCCTGGGCGGTCCCGCCCCACGCGTAGTGCCGCCGTACCGAGTCGCCCATGGCGCCGCCGCCGACCAGGATCAGGAACCCGGCCAGCGCCGGTACGCCGGCGGTCAGCGCAAGCACGGTGGCGCGCAGGTACTTCCACAGCGCCGCACGGTCGCGCTCCACCCCGTAGATGCGGTTCGCGCCCCGCTCGATCTGGGCCATCGTCATGGTCAGCGCGACCAGGCCGGTCAGCAGGCCCAGGGTCAGCGCCAGCTCACCGGCGTCCTCGGTGCGCTCGCTGTCGACGAGCAGCTCCTGCACCACCTGCTCGCTCTGGCCGGGCGTGAGGGCGAGCACGGTGTCGGCGACCACCCGGCCGCCCTCGTCCGCGCCGAGGTCGGTGATCAGGCCGGTGAACGCGATCATGAACGGCACGACGGCGAGGCAGAGCTGGAACGCGAACGCCCGGGCGTGGCTGAACCCGTCGCCGTAGCGGAACCGGATGAAGGCGTCCCGCAGCAGGCACCAGCCGCCCTTCCGGCGCAGGGTGCGCCAGGCGTCGTCCGCGGACAACTCCTCGTCGGACATCAGCCGCGTCTCGGGGACCATCCTGGTGCTACTCACGGCGGGCCTCCTCGACGAGTTCCTCGCCCCGCTCCCCGACGGCGTCCGCGTCGACGGTGAGGTCGCGTGCCTCCTCCGGCTGCGGCACGCACAGCCAGAGCGCGCGCGGGCGGATCTCGGCCCGGAGCTGCCGGCCCGGCTCGATCAGGTCGCCGTCGAGCTCCCGCGGCTGGGGCCGGTTGCTGGTGACCCGCACCCGCCGGCAGCGGAAGACCTCCATCCGGGGCACGCTGCCGCGGCGGCGCACCAGCGCCCACGCCATGGCCAGCCAGTGCCGCAGCGTACGCGGGGTGAGCACGGCGACATCGAGCCACCCGTCGTCCGGCTCGGCGTCGGTGAGCAGGGTGACCCCGCCCTGGAGCCGGCCGACGTTGGCGACCAGCACCGAGCGGGCCCGGCGGCGCAGCGGCGGCCGGTCGTCGAGGCGGATGCTCACCCGCATCGGCCGGTCCCGCAGGTGCCGCGCGGCCCCCATCACGTACGCGGGCCAGCCGATCCGCGCCTTGGTGGCCTCGGAGGTGTCGGCGAGCATCTGCGCGTCGAAGCCCATGCCGGCCATGACGGTGAAGTATTGGTCCTCGACGGCGCCGACATCGAGCTGCCGGCGCCCCCGCTCCACGGCCACCTCCAGCCCGGCGGCCAGGTCGTGGGAGAGGCCGAGGTTGGCGGCCAACAGGTTGCCGGTGCCCTGCGGCAGCACGGCGAGCGCCACGTCGGTGCCCACGAGCCCGCCGACGCAGGCCATCACGGTGCCGTCGCCGCCGCAGGCGAAGACGACCTCGACGCCGGCCTCGACCGCCGCGCGGGTCTGGCCCCGCCCCGGGTCCTCGGGGGTGGTCTCGAACCACAGTGGCTCGGGCCAGCCGGCGGCGGCGAGGGCGCCGTCCACGGTCTTCCGCAGCTCGGCGAGATCGGCCACCTTCACCGGGTTCACCACCACCGCCGAGCGCGGCCCGCCCGGTCGCCCGTGCTGCTCACCGTCCACGGCGTCAGTGTGCAGTACGGGCGACCGGGCGGCGACTCGACGAAGGGTGAGGTTGCGCGCACCGGAAACAGGTTTGGCGGCCGCCTCCGCCGGGCAGCGGCGGGCCGGGCACAGCCGCCACGGCGTCCCGCCGGCCGACGCGACGCCGCCCGGCCGGCCGAAGTCGACGGCGGGCGTGGTGCCATCCCACCCCCGCCGGCCCACCGAGCCGACTACGCTCGGTGAGGATAGTTGGTCGGGCCGTACACGGGGCCGGGAGGTGAGGCCGCATGCCGGCACCCGCCGACGCGCCGGTGGTGGCCGCGGTCGGCCCGTCGGAGCAGGCGCTGCAGGTCGTCCGGCTGGCCGCCCGCGAGGCCGCCGACCACGGCCGGCCGCTACGCCTGCTGCACGCCTTCAACTGGGCGGCGGCGCCGCAGGCGTCCCCCGGCGCCGCCCCGCACGTGGAGGCGAAGCACCTGCTGCAGCGGGCCACCGCGGTCGCCGACGAGGTCGAGCCGGCGGTGCCGGTGGGCAGCGAGCTCGTCGAGGGCGCGGCGGTGGCGGCGCTGGTCCGCCGCTCCGAGACCGCGTTCCTGGTCGCGATCGGCGCGGGCGGGATGCGCTGCACCGACTGCGTCCCGGCCGACGCGCCCGCCGTGCAGCTCGCCGCCCAGGCCGGCTGCCCGGTGCTGGTGGTCCGCCCCGAGCCGCCGCCGAAGGGCCCGGTGCTGGTCGGCGTCGACGGCTCGGCCAGCTCCCGCGTCGCCCTGGAGTTCGCGTTCGACTGCGCCGCCCGCCGGTCCGCCCCGCTGCTCGCCGTCCGGGTCACCGAGCCGGCCCCCGGCGGGGCCGCCACCCGCGACGCCGACGCCGAGGCGCGCGCCGAACTGGAAGAGGCGGTGGGCCGCTGCGGGCGCCGGCACCCGACGGTGCGGGCCGAGTGCCGCACGCTCGCCGGGGAGCCGGACCGGGTCCTGGTGGACCAGTCCCGCGCGGCGCAGCTCGCGATCGTCGCCTCCCGGGGCGAGGATCCCCTGCGCGGGATGCTCGGCGAGGTCAGCCAGTCGATGCTCTACCACTCCCCCGCCCCGGTCATCGTCGTCCGTGGACTGACCACCACCGCCGTGGACGGGCCGTGACGCCCGGCGCACCCGGGACCAACGGCCCTGCCCGCCCCTCGACGCGGCGGCGAGGCTGGACGTGCCCGTCAGCAGACGGGCCACCGGATGCGACCTTCCCCGACCTGCGAGAGGCTCAGACAGCATGGACACCGCTGTAGACCTGCACGGTCCCCTGACCGAGGACGAGTTGCGCCGGCTGGACGCGTACTGGCGGGCGGCCAACTACCTGACCGTCGGGCAGATCTACCTGCTCGACAACCCGCTGCTGCGTGAGCCGCTGCGGCCCGAGCACGTCAAGCCCCGGCTGCTCGGCCACTGGGGCACCGGCCCCGGGCTGAACCTGCTCTACGCGCACCTCAACCGGGTCATCGCCCGCCGCGGGCAGTCGACCATCTTCGTCACCGGTCCCGGGCACGGCGGCCCGGCCGTGGTGGCGAACACCTGGCTGGAGGGCACGTACAGCGAGCTGTACCACTCGGTGAGCCGGGACGAGACGGGCATGGCCCGGCTGTTCCGCCAGTTCTCCTTCCCCGGCGGCATTCCCAGCCACGTCGCGCCGGAGGTGCCGGGCTCGATCCACGAGGGCGGCGAACTGGGGTACGCGCTGAGCCACGCGTACGGCGCCGCGTTCGACAACCCGGACCTGCTGGTCGCCTGCGTGATCGGCGACGGCGAGGCGGAGACCGGGCCGCTGGCGGGGAGTTGGCTGTCCAACGTGTTCCTCAATCCGGCCCGCGACGGGGCGGTGCTGCCGATCCTGCACCTCAACGGCTACAAGATCGCCGGCCCGACGGTGCTGTCCCGGATCCCCACCGACGACCTGCTCGGCCTCATGCGCGGCTACGGCCACCGGCCGTACCTCGTCGAGGGCGACGACCCCGCGACCGTGCACCAGTCGCTGGCCGCCACCCTCGACACGGTGCTCGACGAGATCGCCGGCATCCAGCGCCGGGCCCGCGCCGGCGGCGCCGTCGAGCGCCCCCGCTGGCCGATGATCATCCTGCGTACGCCGAAGGGCTGGACCGGCCCGCGCGAGATCGACGGCAGGCCGGTGGAGGGCACGTGGCGCGCCCACCAGGTGCCGGTCGACGGCGTACGCGACGACCCGGAGCACCTGGCCGAGCTGGAGCGTTGGCTGCGTGGCTACCGTCCGGAGGAGCTGTTCGACGCCACCGGCGCGCCGGTCGCCGAGCTGACCGCGCTGCCGCCGAAGGGCGACCTGCGGATGAGCGCGAACCCGGTGGCCAACGGCGGCCGGGTGCTGCGCGACCTGGACCTGCCCGACTTCCGCGGGTACGCCGTCGACGTCCCGCAGCCGGGCGAACCCGTGGCGGGCGCCACCGGCGTGCTCGGCCCCTGGGTACGGGACGTGATCGCCGCGAACCCGCAGACGTTCCGCCTCTTCGGCCCCGACGAGGTCGCCTCCAACCGTCTCGGCGCCGCCTTCGAGGTCACCGACCGGGCGTTCGTCGCCGGCACCGTGCCCGGCGACGACCACCTCTCGCCCGACGGCCGGGTGATGGAGGTGCTCTCCGAACACCTGTGCCAGGGCTGGCTGGAGGGCTACCTGCTGACCGGCCGGCACGGCATCTTCACCAGCTACGAGGCGTTCATCCACATCGTCGACTCGATGGTCAACCAGCACGCCAAGTGGCTGAAGGTCACCCGGGGCATCCCCTGGCGGCAGCCGCTGGCCTCGCTGAACTACCTGTTGTCCAGCCACGTCTGGCGGCAGGACCACAACGGCTTCTCCCACCAGGACCCGGGCTTCATCGACCACGTGGTGAACAAGAAGGCCGAGGTGGTGCGGGTCTACCTGCCGCCGGACGGCAACACCCTGCTCGCCACCATGGACCACTGCCTGCGCAGCCGCCACTACATCAACGTGGTGGTGGCCGGCAAGCAGCCCGCGCCGAACTGGCTGACCCTGGACGAGGCGATCCAGCACTGCCGCCGCGGCCTGGGCATCTGGGACTGGGCCAGCACCGACGACGGCAACGAGCCCGACGTCGTGCTCGCCTGCGCCGGGGACGTGCCGACGCTGGAGACCCTCGCCGCCGCCGACCTGCTGCGCCGGCACCTGCCGGAGCTGAAGGTGCGGGTGGTCAACGTGGTCGACCTGATGCGGTTGCAGCCGCCGTCGGAGCACCCCCACGGCCTGCCGGACCGCGAGTTCGACACCATCTTCACCCGCGACCGGCCGGTCATCTTCGCGTACCACGGCTATCCCTGGCTGATCCACCGGCTGAGCTACCGCCGCACCAACCACCCCAACCTGCACGTGCGCGGGTACCGGGAGGAGGGCACCACCACCACGCCGTTCGACATGGTGATGCTCAACGACCTGGACCGCTTCCACCTGGTCATCGACGTGATCGACCGGGTGCCCGGGCTGTCCCCCCGCGCCGCCCACCTGCGGCAGGAGATGGTCGACGCCCGGGCGGCCTGCCGGGATCACACCCGCCGCTTCGGCGAGGACGACCCCCGGGTCGCGGAGTGGCGCTGGATCCGCGAGACCGAGCCCGAGCTGCGGAGCGGTACCGGTGAGCGCGAGGAGTGAGCTTGCGAGCCCCGCAGTCGCGAACGAAAGGCAGGCCCAGTGACGAGCGACGAGATCCTCGTCGGCTACGACGCGAGCCCCGACGCCGCGGTCGCCCTGGACTGGGCCCTCGACGAGGCGGAGCGCGGCGGCCGGCCGATCCACCTGGCGTACGTGTTCGAGTGGCTGACGGTCGCCGGGTGGGTCGGGCCGGGGGTGGCCCCGGGGATCTGGCCGGACGAGAACGCCCGGCGGCAGGTCGAGGAGCTGGTCCGGCGCGCCGCCGCCGACGCCGCCGCCCGCCGCCCGGGCGTGACCGTGCGGGGCGAGGTGTACGACGGCCCGCCGGTGCTGGTGCTCCAGGAACGCTCGGCCGAGGTCGCCCTGCTGGTGCTCGGCAGCCGGGGCCACGGCGGCTTCGCCGGCCTGCTCGTCGGCTCGACCGCGGTGGCGGTGGCCGCGCACGCCCACTGCCCCGTGGTGGTGGTCCGCGACGACGGCACCGCCACGGCCCGGTCCGGGCCGGTCGTGGTCGGCGTCGACGGCTCGGACGCCGCCCTGCTGGCCCTCGGCTTCGCCGTGGAGCGGGCCGCGGGGTACGGGGTGCCCCTGCGGGTGCTGCGGGCCTGGGAGCCGGCGGCCGAGGGCGGCGCCGACCCGGACGCGGCGACGGCGGCCGAACGGGCGGCCCTCGACGGGCCGCTGGCCCGGTGGCGGGAGGCGTTCCCGCACCTGGAAATCGCCGCCGAGGCGGTGCCGGGCCGCCCGGCGGCCGTCCTGATGGAGGCCAGCCGTGACGCCCGACTGGTGGTGGTCGGCAGCCGCGGCCGGGGCGGGCTGCGCGGCATGCTGCTCGGCTCGGTCGGCCAGCAGCTCATCCAGCACGCCCGCTGCCCGGTGGCGGTCGTCCGCGAGCTGCCTCACTCGCGCAGCGAGTAGTAGTCCTCCTCTTCCTGGGCCAGGTGCAGGCGCAGCACGGCGTCCAGGCCGTACAGGGCGGCGAGCAGGTCGGGAACCTGGTCCGGGCGCAGCGGCGCGGAGCCGGCCTGGGCGAGGTGCCCGCCGATCCGGTCGACCAGCCGGCGGATCTCCACATGACCCCGGCTCATCGTCGAGGTGGCGTCGGCGCTGCCCAGCGGCCCGGCCAGCGCCGGGTAGAGGTGCCGTTCCTCGGCCGCCTCGTGCGGCAGCACCCGCTCGGCGAGCCGCCGGTGGGTCTCGTGCAGGGCGGGCAGGCAGTTTGGCGAGTCGGGGCGGGTGGCGATCAGGTCGGCGGTGTCCCGCAGGCCGGCCAGCACGTCCCGGACACCGCCGTGCTCGCCCGCGTACCGCTCCAGCAGCTCCCGGGTGGCCGGCGGGACCTGCCGGCGGCGCAGCCCGCCGCGCAGCGCCCGCAGCGCGTTGACGATCACCACCACGTCGATGCCCTCCTGCAGGAAGGCGCCGGCCACCGGGGGCAGCTTCCCGGCAGCGGCGAAGCCCATCGCCACCACGGCCAGCCCCATCCCGGCCACGGCGCTCTGGGCGGCGATCCGGCGGGCGTACCGGGCGATCTCCACGGCGTCGGCGAGCCGGTCGAGGCGGTCGACGGTGAGCACCGCGTCGGCGACGTCGGCGGACGCGGTCGCCCCCGTCGCCCCCATCGCCACCCCGACGTGCGCCTCCGCCAGCGCCGGGGCGTCGTTCACCCCGTCGCCGACCATCACGGTGACCGCCCGGCGGGACTCGTCGCGGACCCGCGCCACCTTCTCCGCCGGCGCGCACCGGGCCAGCAAGTCGTCCACGCCGACGGCCCGGGCCACCTGCTCCGCGGTGGCCGGCCGGTCGCCGGTGACCATCACCAGCCGGGTCAGCCCGGCCTCGCGCAGCCGTCGGACGGTCCGGCGGGCGTCGGGGCGTACCGGGTCCTCCAGCAGGATCGCCCCGAGCGGGCCCCGCCCGTCGGCGACCCACACCACCGACCGGCCGGCCAGCTCGGCCCGGTCCCGGGCCCGCTCCGCCCACTCCGGCAGTTCCCCGGCGAACTGGCCGACCCGGACCAGCCGCCCGTCGACCCGGCCGGTGACGCCGCGCCCCGGCTCCTCGGTCACGTCGGTCGGCTCGCCCAGCGCCAGGCCCCGCTCCCGGGCCTGCCCGACCAGGGCGGCGGCCAGCACGTGCGGGGACAGCTGCTCCACCGACGCGGCCAGCCGCAGCACCTCGTCCCGGTCCCCACCGGGGGCGACGACGGTCTCGGCGGCGCGCGGCCGGCCGGCGGTGAGCGTGCCGGTCTTGTCGACCAGCAGGGTGCGGGCCCGGCCGAGCAGCTCCAGGGAGCCGCCGTCGCGGACCAGCACCCCGCGCCGGGCCACCCGGGACAACCCGGAGACGACCGCGATCGGGGTGGCCAGCAGCAGCGGGCAGGGGGTGGCCACCACCAGCACCGCCACCGCCCGCACGAACTGACCGGACAGCGCCCAGGCGAGGCCGGCAAGCGCCAGGGTGAACGGGACGAACGCGGCGGCGTACCGGTCGGCCAGCCGGACCATCGGCGCCTTGCGCGCGGTCGCCTGCTCGGCGAGCCGGACGATGCCCGCGTACGTGCTCTCCGCCGCGTTGCTCGTCGCGCGCAGCCCGAAGCCGGCCCCGGCGTTGACCACGCCGCTGGCCACCGGCTCCCCGGCCGCCCGCTGGACGAGCCGGGACTCGCCGGTGACCGCCGACTCGTCCAGGGTGGCCGCCTCCTCGAGGGTGCCGTCGACCGGCACCACGTCGCCGGGGCCGACCAGCAGCCGCTCACCGACCGCGACCCGGTCCAGCGGCACCGTCTCGATGCCGCCGTCCGCGCGGCGTCGCCGCGCCGAGCGCGGGGCCCGTTCCAGCAGGGCGCGCAGGTCGCGGGTCGCGCGCCGCTGGGCGTACGCCTCCAGCGACCGGCCGGTGCTCGCCATCACCGCGACCACGGCGCCGGCCAGGTACTCGCCGACGGCCAGCGCCCCGGCCAGCGCCAGGACGGCGATCACGTCCACCCCGAACTGGCGGCGCCACAGCCGGCGCAGCACCGACCAGGCGGCCGGGACCAGCGCGGCCAGGGTGCCCGCCGCCCAGACGGCGTCCGCCGCGGTGCGCCGCCCGGCGAGCCACAGCCCCGCCCCCGCCAGCACCAGCACGGTCAGCGCGGTCAGCGGCCCCCACTCCCGTCCGCGCGCCCAGCGCCGCCGCACCGGCCGCTCCGGCAGGCACTCCGGCTGCGTCCCCACGCGCGGATCCTTTCAACGTCGGCGAGGGCCGGCGGGGCAACCGGCGAAACCGGCCCGGCCACGACCGCGGGAAGCCCTCGCCGCAGGCCCCGGGCACGGCCGGCGGAACGGGGCGGGGCCGATCGGGAAACGGCCACGGGCCGAAGGGCCCGGGCACGTCGGGACCTGCGCACCGTGCGACCGACCGCCCGGCGGCACAGGATGGAGCGGCAACCCCGCCCTCGCGACGCCCGGAGTGGGGCACGATGGGCAGAGACGACGAAAGGTCGTGACGATGAGCCACGAGACGCCGGCTACGGACCGCCCGCTGACCACCGCGCTCGCGGAGGCCGCCGCCACGGCCGGCCACGCCCCGTCGGTGCACAACACGCAGCCGTGGCGCTGGCGGGTCCTGCCTGACGCCCTGGAGCTGCGGCTGGTGCGGGACCCGAAGCTGGCCGGCACCGACCCGGAGGGCCGGCTGCTGACGCTGAGCTGCGGCGCGGCCCTGCACCACGCCCGCACGGCGCTGGCGGCCGAGGGCTGGACACCCGTGGTCGAGCGGCTGCCCGATCCGGCCGAGCCGGCGCTGCTGGCCCGCCTCACCGGCGGGAAGCGCTCCGGCGGCGGCGCGGGCGCGATGCGCCTGGTGCAGTGCATGCGGGTCCGGCGCACCGACCGGCGGCCGGTCAGTGACGAGCCGGTGCCGGCCGCCGCGGTCGACGAGATCACCGGGGCGGCCGCCGCGGAGGGCGCCCGGCTGCAGATCCTCCACCCCGACCAGGTGCTGGCGTTGGCCTCGGCCGCCGGGCGGGCCGCGGCGGTGGAGGCGGCGGACGCGCAGGTGCAGGAGGAGTTGGCGTACTGGACCAGCCGGGCGGGCACCGGCACCGGCCTGCCACCGGAGGTGCTGCCCGCCCACGCCCCGCAGACCACCGTCCCGGCCCGGGACTTCGGGCGCTCCGGCGCCCTGCCGGTCGGCCCCGGCCACGACCGCGCGGCCGTGTACGGGCTGCTCTTCGGCGACGAGGACGAGCCGGACAGCTGGCTGCGGGCCGGCGAGGCGCTCTCGGCGGCGTGGCTGACCGCCACCCGGCTGGGCGTGTCGATGGTGCCGCTGAGCGGCGTGGTGGAGGTGGAGGGCATCCGGCAGACGGTCCGGCAGCTCCTGGCCGGCCTGGGGCACCCGTACCTGGCGCTGCGGATCGGGGTCGCGAACCCGGAGCAGGCCGGCCCGCCGCACACCCCGCGGCTGCCCACCGAGCAGGTCGTCGACACCTCCGCCGTGCGGGGCGCCGGCTCGTGACGGGCCGGCTCCGGGCGGCCGGCGGTGCCGCCCGGCGGGTGACCGGCGATAGCATCGGCCGGTGGCCAACAGCGCGCCGATCCCTGGGTCCGAGCCCGTCGCCCCCTCGCTCGGGCTGAGCCCACTGTCCCGGGTCCGCCTGGACGAGCTGCTGCAGGAGATGCTGGACCGGGTCGGTGACGTCGTCGCCAGCCGGGAGCGGCTGCGCGCCCTGCTCGACGCGGTGGTCGGCATCGGCACCGACCTGGACCTGCGCAGCACCCTGCAACGGATCGTCCGGTCGGCCTGCGAGCTGGTCAACGCCCGGTACGGTGCGCTCGGGGTGATCGGCCCCGACCGGCTGCTGCACGACTTCATCGTCCACGGCATCGACGACGAGCTGCACGCCAGGATCGGCGACCTGCCGCACGGCCGGGGCGTGCTCGGGCTGCTCATCGACGACCCCCGCCCGCTGCGCATGCCGGACATCACCCGGCATCCGATGTCGTACGGCTTCCCGCCGCACCACCCGCCGATGCACAGCTTCCTGGGCGTGCCGGTGCGCATCCGCGACCAGGTCTTCGGCAACCTCTACCTGGCCGAGAAGCAGGGCGCCGCCGAGTTCACCGACGACGACGAGGAGATCGTCGTCGCGCTGGCCGCCGCGGCCGGCGTGGCGATCGAGAACGCCCGGCTGTACGAGCTGGCCCACCGCCGGGAACGCTGGCTGGCCGCGACCGCCGAGATCACCTCCGTGCTGCTCGGCGAGGTGCGCCGCACCGACGCGCTGAGCCTGGTGGCCCGGCGGGCCCGGGAGGTCGCCGAGGCGGAGCTGGCGATGGTGCTGCTCTACGACGAGGGCGCCGGGCAGTTCACGGTCGAGGTGGTCGACGGCGCCGGGGCGAGGTCCGGCGGCGCCGGGGAGCTGGTCGGCGCGGTCCTGCCGGCGGACGAGACCCGCTTCGCGGGGGCGGTCACCGAGCGGCGGCACGAGCTGGTGGGGAACCTGGCCGAGGCGGCGCCGTGGCCGGCGCCGGTGGGCGGCGGGCCGGCCGTGGTCTCCCCGCTGGCCGCCGCCGACGTCCTGCACGGCGTCCTCGTGGTCGGGTACCGGCCGGACCGGGGGGACGTCACCGACTCCGACGCCGCCCTGCTGGGCAGTTTCGCCGGGCAGGCCGCGCTGGCCCTGGAGCGGGCGCGGGGGCAGGAGGAGAGGGAGCTGCTGGTGGTCCTGGAGGACCGCGAGCGCATCGCCCGGGACCTGCACGACGTGGTGATCCAGCGGCTCTTCGCCACCGGCCTGCAGTTGCAGAGCGCAGCGCCGATGGCCACCCGACCCGAGGTCGCCAAGCGGATCAACGCCGCCGTCGACGACCTCGACGACACGATCCGCGACATCCGCCGGACCATCTTCGAGCTGCGTACCCCGATGAGCGCGGCCCTGCGCACCGAGATCCGCGAGGCGGTCGACGTGGCCGCCGCGTCGCTGGGCTTCCGGCCGACGCTGGAGCTGACCGGGCCGATCGACAGCGCCGTCCCGGATTCGATCCGCCCGGACGTCACGGCCGTGCTACGGGAGTCCCTGTCCAACGCCGTACGCCACGCCGAGGCCAGCCGGGTGGCGGTGGCCGTACGGGTGGAGGCCGGCTGGGTCGCGGTCACCGTGACCGACGACGGCCGCGGCTGCGCTCCCGACGCCGCCCGGGGCGGCCTGGTCAACCTGCGCGAACGCGCCGAGCGGCACGGCGGGAAGTTCGAGGTGTGCCCCGCGTCGCCGCGCGGCACGCGGCTGCACTGGACGGTCCCGCTGCGCGACTGACCCCGGCCCGGCGGCCCGCCCACCGGCAGGGCGCAGGCCCATGCCGCGTCCCGCCGCGCGGCGCGGCGGGGGCTTCAGTGGTGCTTGCCGAGCAGGCGGGTGGCCAGCACGGCCGCCTGGGTGCGCCGCTCCAGACCCAACTTCGCCAGCACGCTGGAGACGTAGTTCTTCACCGTCTTCTCCGCGAGGAACATCCTCCCGGCGATCTCCCGGTTGGTCAGCCCCTCGGCGACGTACTCCAGGATGCGCCGCTCCTGCTCGGTGAGCGACTTCAGCTCGCGGGGCTGCTCCACGCCACTGCGGATGCGCTCCAGCACCCGGGTGGTGATCGCCGGGTCGAGCAGGGACTGCCCGGCGGCCACCCGGCGCACCGCGTCGACCAGGTCCGTGCCCCGGATCTGCTTGAGCACGTACCCGGCCGCGCCGGCCATGATCGCCGCGAACAGCGCCTCGTCGTCCTCGTACGAGGTGAGGATCAGGCCCCGGATCGACGAGTCCGTCGCCCGCACGTCCCGGCACACGTCGATGCCGTTGCCGTCGGGCAGCCGGGCGTCGAGGATCGCCACGTCGGGCCGCAGCGCGGGGATGCGGCGGGTCGCCTCCTGGGCGGAGCCCGACTCCCCCACCACCTCTATGTCGCCGCCGCTGGTGAGCAGGTCGGCAAGGCCACGACGGACGACCTCGTGGTCGTCGAGCAGGAACACCCGGATCATCCCTCGTTTGTACCCTCCGCAACCGGCGTCCGCACGGGCCGAAGGTCCCGACCCGGAGCGCCCACCACAGGCGGCAGGTCCCGGCCGACGGGGCCGTCCGGCCCTGCCCGTCGGCGGCCCCGGGCGCGCACCGTGGAGGTGGACCGAAGGGAGCAGCACCATGGGAACCCGCTTCACCGTCGGGCAGTTGACCGCCGCCGCCGCGGCCGCCGTCCGGGCGCCGTCGCTGCACAACAGCCAGCCGTGGCGGTTCCGGCTGCGCGACGGCGGCATCGAGGTGTCGCTGGACCGGGAACGCCTGCTCCCGGCCACCGACCCGAGCGGCTGGGGCGCCCGCATCGCCTGCGGCGCCGCCCTGTTCAACCTGCGGCTGGCCCTCGCCGTGGCGGGCACCCCGGCGAAGGTGCGGCTGCGCCCGTACCCGGCCGAGACCGACGTGCTGGCCCGGCTGACCCCGGACCTGCCGCGCCGCCCCACCCCGGCCGAGCAGACCCTGTACGCGGCCGTGCCGCGCCGGTTCAGCAACCGGGCGCCGTTCTGGCCCGACCCGGTGCCCGCCGAGGCCCGGTGGCGGATCGGCGAGGCGGCCCGCGCCGAGCAGGGCTGGCTGGAGCTGGTGATCGGGGTCAGCGCCGTCAACGCGTTCGCCGAGATCGCGCGCAGCGCCCACCGCGTCCTCGAACGCGACGCCGGCTACCGGGCCGAGCTGGCCGCGTGGGTGCGCGCCGCGCCCGCCCCCGACGGGGTGCCCGCCACCGCGAGCGGCCCCCGGGGCGAGCCGCAGGACCTGCTGCCGGCCCGCGCCTTCGGCGGGCGCGACCGCGCGCCCGGGCGGGACTTCGAGCCGGAGCCCCTCGTGGCGGTCCTCGGCACCGCCGGCAACACCACGACCGACCAGGTCGTCGCCGGGCAGGCCCTGCAACGGGTGCTGCTCACCGCCACCGACGCCGGGCTGGCCGCGTCGATGCTCTCCCAGCCGATCGAGGTGCCGGGGGCGCGGGAGGCGCTGCGGCTGTCCCTGGGCCGGTTCGGCACCCCGCAGATGGTGTTGCGGATCGGGTACGGCCAGCCGGGCGTCCCGACGCCGCGCCGCCGCGTCGACGAGGTGCTCGACCTGCCCGTCGCCCGCCCCTGAGCCGCCCAGCGCCGGGCTGCCCGCGGCCCCGAACCGCCCGCCGCCGGGCTGCCCGCGGCCGGCCCACCGCCGCCGCTACCCGGCGGCGAGCGCCGCCAGCAGCGTCGCCTCCCGGTCCGGGGCCAGGCCGACCGCCGCCCGGGCCGGGCGGCCCGCGCGGGCCGGGACCGTGCCCACCGCGCGCAGCCAGCGCCAGGTGTCCGCGACCGTCTCGGCCACCGGCCGGCAGGCCAGCCCCGCCGCGTACGCCCGCTCCACGTTCTTCTCCTGCAGCCAGCGGTACTCGTGCCCGACGGGGATCCAGACCGGCAGGTCGTTCCACGGCGTCACCCCGGCGGCGAGGAGCGCCTGCGGCGCCGTCCAGCGCAGCCGGCCCGCCGACCCCGTCGCCGCGACGCAGGCGTCGAGCAGTTCGCCCATCGTCGCGTGCCCGCTGCGGGACACCACGTTGTACGTCCCGCCCGTGCCCGCCGCGCCCCGGTCCAGCAGCCACGCCGCCAGGTCCCGCGCGTCGACGTACTGCACCGGCAGGTCCGCCGGGCCGGGCGCCAGCACGTCGCCGCCCCGGGCGATCCGCGCCAGCCACCAGGGCAGCCGCCCGATGTCCTCCCCCGGCCCGAGGATCAGCCCGGCACGCGCCAGCAGCGCCCGGTCGCCGAACACCTCCGCCGCGGCCCGCTCTCCCCCGGCCTTGTTCTCCGGGTACCCGCCGTCGTCGGCGTCCGGGTCGGCCGCCACGGTGGGGTCGTCCTCGATCACCCCGAGGGGCACCGGCGGCGCGTAGACCGAGCCGCTGGAGACGTACCCGTACCACCCGGCCGAGCCGGCCAGGGCCCGCGCCGCGTCCCGCACCGCGCGCGGCGCACCGTCCCAGGTGTCGACCACCAGGTCCCACTCGCCGCCGGCCAGCGCCGCGAGGCCGCCGGACGCCGTCCGGTCGCCCCGCAGCCGCCGTACGCCCTCCTCGGGCAGGCTGCCGTGCAGCCGTTACCTTTCAGTGCGCTCTGGTAAGCACACGGTTGGTAGTCCCGCCTTGCGGTGGGACGGTCCCGGTCTGACCGGCGGCTGCCGTGCCGGGTTCACGTTTCACAGCCGCCTGCCCGTGTTGGCGGGTCTTCTGGTCGGCTCCACGTGCTGCCAC